>JBCCGX010000042.1:0-20207 GCA_039029035.1 Acidobacteriota bacterium
ATGTACCCCGACGAGCTCGAGGCGGCCATCGAGCGCTGCCCCGCGGTGTCCTTTGCCTACGGCCTATGCGAGCCCCATGGACCGCACTGTGTGCTGGGGTTAGATGCGCTGAAGGCCCATGGACTGCTGGTGCGGGCGGCGGAGGCGCACGGCGGCATCGTTGCACCGCCGGACTATTGGCACGTGCACGAGCAGGGGGGCTACGCCATCTGGTCCGAGAAGCATATCGGCGAGGCCCGGCCTTGGCTCACCGCGGTGCCACCGTGGATCCACTTCAAGAATATCTGTTACCACCTGCGGGCGGCCGAAGTCCTGGGCTTCCAGGCGGCGATCCTGCTCACCGGACACTACGGGCCCAACTACCTGGACCTCAGGACCCTGGTCGGTCTCGTGCAGCCTTACCTACGGATGCGTCTCTATGGCCTGCCCGACTTCGAGGCCAACCGGCCCGGCTTCCCCGGCGACGGGGCGGACGGCGATCACGCTGGCAAGGTCGAGACATCCCTGCTTTGGGCGGTCGAACCCGAGGGGGTCGATGCGCAGCGCCTACCGGCCGAGCCCGACTTCCCGTGCTTTGCCCTGGGGCGCGACGCCGGTGAGTCGAGCCACGAAGCGGGCGAGCAGATGGCAGCTGACATCGTCACTTGGTTGGGAGATAAGCAGCGTGAGCTACTCGCCGCCTTCGATCCGGAGCGGCCGTCGCGGCTGCGCACCTTCGACGACGTCGAACGGTTCTGGGATCGCGAGGTCCAGCCGCGGCTAGCCGACTTCGCCTCTATGCAGAGCTCCTGGTACGAGAAAGAGGCGCCGGATACGGAGTCGAGGTGGCGAGAGAATTGGCCGGTTGGTGGGGCGCAAGATTTGAAACCGTAGTCGGGTCGCCTTCCGAAACACGGACAGCTGACCCGGTCGCGTTGCCGATCCGGTCGCGCTGCCGAGTTGTTGCTACATTCACAGATGTTCATTACTTACAAAAATGTGGGTACTTGCCAGGATTTCTGTGTCGCCGTACTGTCTGTATCGCCTTACCGTGGTTCGCGCGTTCCGTGAGCCCGGTCATTGGCCCAACCGATCGGTTCAACTCACCCCTCGACCGACAAGGCAGGAAAGACACCATGCGAGCGATGATCCTAGATTCCTACGGCGAAGACGCCGTTTTCGAAGCACTCGAGGTCGCAACACCCGAAGTGACAGCCGGCCAAGTTCTGGTCAAGATCGCGGCGTCGAGCGTCAATACGGTCGACACGATGATTCGCAAGATGGGGAAGGAGCTGCCGCTGTCGCCGGACACGCCGGCCCTCTTGGGGATGGACTTCGCCGGCACGGTCGAGGCGGTCGGCGACGGCGTGGAGGGTTATGCGGTAGGCGATGAGGTCTATGGCTGCGCTGGAGGCTTGGCGGATCTGCCGGGCACCTTGGCTGACACCATCTCGGCCGATATCAACCTGGTGGCCCTCAAGCCCAAGAACCTCTCGATGCGAGAGGCCGCTGCGTTACCCCTGGTTGGCATTACGGCCTACGAAGGCCTGACGCGAGCCGGCCTAGAGGCGGGACAGAAAGTCTTGGTGCATGGCGGCTCCGGTGGCGTCGGCCATGTGGCTTTACAACTGGCGAAGCACTTCGGTGCTGATGTCTACGCCACCGGAGGCGGCGAGCGGCAGATGGCTCTGATCGCGCGACTGGGCGCGACGCCGATCAACTACAAGACCGAAGCCGTCGAGGACTATGTGGCGGAGCACACCGCCGGGGTGGGGTTTGATCTGGTGTTCGATTCGGTGGGAGGGGCCAACATGGCGAGCTCGTTCGAGGCGGCGGCGCTGAATGGACAGGTCGCCTCGACGGTGTCTTTGTGTGAGCTAGACTTGTCGGCGGTCCACTTCAAGGGGCTGTCGTTGCATGTCGTCTTCATGCTGATTCCGATGCTGCATGGCCACCAGCGCGAGGCCCATGCCGAGATTTTGCGCAAATTGACGGAGATCGTGGAGTCCGGCGGACTGCAGCCAGTGCTCGACGAGACACAGTACTCGCTCGAAGAAGTCGGGCAAGCCCACGCCCGCTTGGAGAGTGGGCAGGCGATGGGGAAGGTCGTCGTTGAGAACTGAAATCTGTCCTCGCATGGACGATCCCTCGCCGGGGAGACCTCCGACTGGCTTGGTGTCCGACCGGCAGACCGAGGCGAATCCGCGCCGCTCTACATCGATCTGACCGAAGACCCCGAGACCTCGCCCCAACCGATCCATCTGGGACTCCGGCTGGGCCTGCGCCATCTCCGGACCCACCTACGGTCGCTGGCAGAGATCGGCGTGCACCACGTGGCCTTGAATCTGCGCTTCAATCGGGCGGATATCGAAACGACGCTGCAGCGATTGGCCGACGACATCCTGCCGGACTTCAGTGGATGACTTCATTGGAATGGGAGAGCGCAACCATGCAGAAGACGATTCTGATCACCGGTTCGACCGACGGCATCGGCCTGGAGACGGCCAGAGTGCTCGTCGCCCTGGGGCACCACGTCCTATTGCACGGGCGCAACCCGGCCAAGGCGGCCGCGGCGGAGAAGGCGCTGGCCGAGTCGGCCGGCGGTGGCCACGTCGAGCACTTCGTGGCGGATCTGTCGCGCATGACCGAGGTCGAGGCGCTGGCCGGGGCAATGTCTGAACTCCCGCAACTCGATGTGCTGATCAACAATGCCGGGGTCTACAACACGCCCGCGCCGCGCACGGCGGAGGGGCTGGATGTCCGATTCGCTGTTAACGCGATCGCACCCTATCTCATGACACGGCGGCTCGCAGAGTTGCTCGGTCCGTCCGGTCGAGTGATCAACCTTTCCTCCGCTGCCCAGTCGCCGGTCGATCCCGAGGCGCTGGCCGGGAGTGTCCGACTGCCAGACGCCGCGGCCTACGCCCAGAGCAAGCTCGCCCTGACCCTGTGGTCTCGCAGCCTGGCGCTTGCGCTCGGAGATCGTGGCCCTGCCGTCATCGCGGTCAATCCGGGATCGCTGTTGGGCACGAAGATGGTGCAGCAGGCCTTTGGAGTGGCCGGCGGCGACGTCGGCATCGGCGCCGAGATCCTCCGGCGCGCGGCCCTCACGGAAGAGTTTGCCGCCGCCTCCGGCCAGTACTTTGACAACGATGCGGGGCGATTCGCCGCGCCCCACCCCGACGCGCTCGATCAGCGGAAGTGCCAAGAGGTCGTCCGTCGGATCGAGGGCGTCTTGGCTCGGTTGGGGCATGAAGTCTCCCCGATGACGGAGTATCCTGCCTCCTAAGAGGCTTGCGGGCGTGCGAGCGTTGCGAGAGCTTCGCCGACCGCGCAGATCAAGCGCTCAGCGAGTCTTCAGGCTGTGTCTTCGGTAGTCGGGCGAGCACCGGCAACGCCAGGGCCGTCCAAAGGCCCCCGGCGACGTAGGCTGCGGCGATGCCCTGCGCCCGCGCCTGGGCGCCGAGGCCCAGCTGGCCGGCCGAGCCGCCGGCGCCAGTAAGGAGGGATTCGAACGACAGAATCGTCGCGCGTTGGTGCGACGGAACGCTAGCGTGGAGGGCGGCCTGTTTGACCGGGCCAAGAACACCGGCTGCGGCCGACATGAGGAGCAGTGCAGCGACGGCGAGGGCGAACGAGTCGGCGAGGCCCACCGTGACGGCAGCTCCCGTCTGGACCGCCGCGGCGATGAGCAGGAGGGCTGTCCGGCGCTCGCCAGCCCGGCGGCGGAGCCAGCCGACCAGGGCGTTGCCGGCCATGGTGGCGAGGGTGATCAGTGCGGCGATGACGCCTGCCACCCACGGGGCGTCTTGCCCCAGAAGCTCCAGCACGTAGGGCTGCCAGGCGTGGAAGGCCCAGGTGAGGAAGGTGAAGTGGATCAGGCTGACGAGGATCAGAGCACGAACCGTCGTGTGGCGCCAGCCATGGTCGACGCTGGCTCGCGCCACGCGCCTGATCTCGCTGCCCAGGCTCGCTCGTCGGCGGGTGTTCGGCGCGATGTGCACCTCGTGCATCCAGTGGCGCGCGGCAAGGAAGAGGCCCCCTAGCAAGACGGCTCGGAGAAAGTAGGGGTAGTGCAGGTCCAGGGTGGCCAGCAAGCCGCCGGCGACTGTGCCGACGACGGTCGTCCCGCTGGTCACCAACTGGCCGCGGGCGAGCGGCTCGTCCAGAGCACCCTGGAAGCCGGCGTCGCGCAGACTGTCCACCAGCCAGGCTTCGGTGGCGCCGGAGTAGAAGGTGGTGCCCAGACCGAGCAAGGCGCCGCCGAAGCAGAAGGCCAGCCAGCCGGCGCCGAGCCACGACGACCCGAGGTAGACGGCCGTGCCGGTGCAGAGGCAGACGGCGCTGAGCAGGAAGGAGAGTCGCCGGCCGCGGGTGTCTGCCACCACGCCGGTGGGGATCTCGCAGGCGACGATAGCCAGGGTGTAGGCGGTGTTGGCGTAGAAGACCTCGAGGATGTCGAGCCCGGCGGCGAGCAGAAAGAGGGTGTTGACCCCCCAGACCAGGGAGGCCGAAAAGGTGTAGAGACCGGCGAGACCGTAGTAGAGGCGGAGGACTTGCTCCGGCGTCGAGGCTCGGGGCGTCAAGTCGCAGGTCCTTGGGGACGACTCTGGCCCAGCCCGAGGCCGCTGGCGATCCGGTCGATCGTCTCTTCGAGGCTAGAGGAGCCATCGACCCGGAGCACCCGCCCGCCGATCCGTCGGACCTCTCCGGAGAGCCATTCCGCGTAGAGCTCGTCACGCGCCATCCACCGCCGGTAGGCGGCTTGCGGATCGCGGCAGTCGCTGAGCAACTCAGCGACCTGGGGACCGCTTTGCGGCCTGTGTCGGCGGCGGAAATCGGCCGTAGAGACCAGCCACAAGGCCTGATTGGGGGATGGAATCCAGCGGGCGATCTTCGCTGGCAGCAGCCCGGCGCCTTCGACGAGCACCGGCAAAAGGCCGAGTGCTGTGTCGTCGTCTGTGTCGAATCCTGTGAGGTCCTGACGGACCATGCCCAGCTCGTCTTCGTAGAAGGCCCGGAGCTCGTCGACCTGCTGGGCCGGTGGGGGCGCGAACAGGGCTTCGCCAGAGCGTTCCATCAACCGATGGAACCCCGGATGCTGCCGCGGGTCGGCCCGCGCCCGATGGTCAGCGAAGTGGTCGTCGCAGTGGTAGACCGCAAGATCCCTCTGGCGGGCCAGGCGCTTGGCGATGTGCGTCTTGCCGGCACAGGCTGAGCCACCAAGCCAGAAGACGTGACCGAGCCCTTCTCTTCTACAATCCAAATCATGTCTCCGCTGACTCTGCCGGACCGAGGCGATCCGCGATTCCCCAGGGTGTCGAGACCCGCCCGTGACTTCGGCGACCCGACAGGGCGGCTCGACGAGGATCGCAGCGTATCGTCCCAGCCCGGTCCAGTCTCAGCCGAAGCGCTCGACGCCCTCACCCTGCCCACGCCTGGGCCTCTGACGGTCGTCTGCCCACTGCCGATCCATCACGTGCTGGAATTCGCCCAACTCTACCGGATCGGTGAGCTCTTGAAAGCACGAGCATCGTCCACCGAGTTGCGCCTGCTGATGCGTTCCGATCTGGACGACTGGAGCCATTTTCATAGGCTACCTTTCGATAGGGTCGACTCGTTATCGCGAGACCCCCGAGACGCCGAAGGTGGGGAGATCAGCGGCGCCTGTTTGCTCGTCGCGGCGACGCCGGCCTGGCGTGAGCGACTACACGCTGATCCCACGGTACGGGTCCTGGCGGATCTCGCGTTGCCTTATCGCGACGTGACCCTCGATGAGCCCACAGGTGAGCTCCTGCAGGCTGACTTCCAACGCGCTCTGGCCGCCGCCTCGCCGCGCTGGGTGGTGCGACCGGGAACGCCCGACAGGATTCGGCTCGACTCGGTGGCGCCACGCCTCCTCATCCACCAGGCACGGTTCCACATCGGCGATACCCTGTGGCTGACCCCGCTGCTGCGCGGCGTCCACAGGCGGTTTCCGGAGGCCCGGACTACGCTGGTCGGACCGCCCGTGGCAGCCGAGATCCTGGCCGGCAATCCCCATGTCGCCGAGATTGTGCCCTACTCGCCGAAAATCAGCGAGGACCAACGACAAGAAATCCTCGATCGGGTGAACCGGAGCGCCTTCGACGCCGCGCTCTTCGCCTTCGCGCGCCGCCACGAGAGCGATTGGCTGGCGCGCGGGGTCGCCGAAGCCGGCGTGCCCTATCGCATCAACTTGGAGTATTTCGACGCCGACCTCGACTGGCGCGAGATCGCACCTTGGGCCACCCATGAAGGCTGGTGCTTCTGGGCGGCCCTGCCCAGCCCTGGGATGCTGCTCCATGCGCTCGATCCCTTGGCCAAGTCGGCCGCTTCTGTGGTGCCAGGCACTTCTTCGTCTAATCCCAGTTCTGTGGTGCCAGGCACCTTTCCCGGGGTGCCAGGCACCTTTCCCGGGGTGCCAGGCACTTCTTCGTCCGATCGCCGCGTCGAGCTCCACCTGCCGGCCAGCGCCCGGCGCCGGGCGACGGAGGTCCTGGCCGAGCAGGGCATCGGCGGGCCGTTCGCCGTCGTCGCGCCGGGCGGCCTCTCCTCCCAGTGCTGGCCGGCGGACTGTTTCGGCGAGCTGGCACGTCGGTTGGTGGACGAGCTCGGGCTAACGGTCCTGGTCGAAGGGGGGCCTGCCGAAGCGGCTTTGCTCGATGAGGTGGCACGGCGGGCCGGCTCGTGGCGGGTGAGGGCGTTGCAGGATCCTCTGCCCGTCTTGGCTGCGCTGCTCGAGAGTTGTCAGCTTTTGGTGTCGAACGACAGCGCACCGATCCACTTCGCCGAAGTGGCTGGCACTCCGACGGTCTACCTGGCGCAGCGTGAGAAGCTGGTCCACTCGCATCCGGCGAATGAGAGCGCCTGGGCACTGTTCGACGACCAGGCGAACGACGTCACCAAGATCTCTGTGGATCAGGTGATGGCGGCGAGTCGCGAGCTCCTTGCCACTCGGTAAGGAAGCCGATCGGCGCAGGCGAAATGACTAGTTTCCGTGCTGTGGTGCAGTTTCGGAGTCGCCGCGCAACGGAGTTTCCGAGGGGGGCCAGCGGCTCAACTCGTCCGCGCCACGACTCCGAAACTGCACCACAGCACGGAAACCAGTGTTGCGGTCTTCTATTTAGAGAAATGTGCTGTTATTGATTTGTGGCCAACCTCGGTGGTGGGCATGGCAGGCAAATCGCGACCTTTGAGGCGTCGCCAGGAGAGGATTTCCGCGCCCCAAAAGCTGTCCAAAGCTCGTAAGAAGAGGTTTTGCAGGTCCCGAATCTTCTTCTGGCTGGCCAGGAGAAGATTCTCCAGCCGCGAATGGGTGCCTGAAGGGTCTGGAGATCATTCCCCGCCTGCAAATCCTGTCCTGGCCAGGATTGAACGCTTGTCGAGCCGCGCCCAACGTCACCCTTCTCGATCGGGTAGGTCTTGGGGCTCGGCGCGAGGTGACGAGAGGGCGCCGGCTTAGGCTCAACCGGACAAGATCTACGGGATCTGGACTGCCGCGTCGTTTCGAGCTCTGAGCAAGTTTTTGAAGGGCTCGAGGTAGCCGGTAGCCGGCACCCGCTAAGGCTTGTAGAACGACGTGTCGTGGGTGCGGCCGAGCACCGCTTTACCGATGGTCGCCAGGATCTGGTCGTCGTTGTCGTGCCGGACGTAGATCGACAGGTCGCGGTAGATGCGCTCGATCGGACTCGGGCGATTGAGACAGCGGGCGCCGCAAGCACGGATGCAGTGCCGCAAGGTGTCCTCCGCCAGGTGCTCGATGAGGTGGCGGGCGCGGCTCCCGGCGAGCTCGGCTTCGGCGCGTTGGCCGGAGCTCCACAGATCAGCGACGTGGCGCAGCCAGAGGTGGGCGGTCTCGATGTTGATCGACATGCTGCCCACTCGGTGCTGGATGTAGGGGTCGTCGATCTTGTTCTGCGAGGTGAGGTATTCGAGGGCGTACTCGTAGGCGCCCTCGGCGGCGCCCAGAAAGCTGGCCCCGTAGTGGGGGATGAAGCGGGTTTGCCAGCCGTCGAAGAGGTATTCGCCGGGGCGGCCGATCTGATGCGATTCGGGGATGAAGGTGTCGTTGAACTGCACTCGGTGGCTGACCGTCGAGCGCATGCCGATCGGATCCCACCACTTGCCGTCGACACTGACCGACGGATCGGACATATCGCAGGCGAGGAGCAGCAGTCCCTCCGGGCCGGCGGTCGCGTGGCGGGCGCCGCCGGGACCTTCGGCATGGATCAGCAGGATCGCCCAGTCGGCGTCGGTGGCGCTGGTGGCGAAGACCTTGCTGCCCGAGACGACGAAGCCGCCCTCGACCTTCTGCAGGTGGGTGCCGACTTTGGATTCGGCACCTGGCTTGCGCGCTTGTGGCTCACCGCTCCAGGCGACCCAGATCTCACCGCGTTCGACGACACCCTCGAACCACCGGCTCTGCTGCTCGTCGTTGGCGATACCGTCGAGCAGCACCATCGAGTTGGCATGGCCTTCCCAACAACGGGCCAAGGAGAGATCGGCCTTGGCAATCTCCTTGGTCATCATCCATAGAGTGAATGCGCTGTCATGGAGCGGGCCGACGCCGAGGCCGCCATGGTTAGAAGGCACTACGGCGGCCAGCAGGCCAGCTTTTGCCAGATCCTCGAAATCCTCTTTGGGAAAGGTCGCCGCTTCGTCGTAACACGCTGCGCGGGGAGCAAAGTTGCACCGCGCCAGCTCGCCGACGCGCTGAACCAACGCCTGATGCTCCTCGGAGAGGTCGATTCGCATGGTTTGCCTGTTCTAGCCTGGGGCTGTAATAGTTTCTATGGTGGTCTTGGGGTGGTTAATGGGAGGGTTGGTCGAGGAACCGGCGCAGTTGCTGCAAGGAGAGACTCTTGCCGGTCATGGCGTGCAACTGACGGCGGGTTTGAGCCAGCAGGACCTCACGGCCGTCGATCACCTGCACGCGACGATGCCTCGCCGCTGTGACGAGAGTCGTCGGCTGATCAGCGTAGATCAGGTCGACCACCACCGCGTCGCGATCCAGTCGCGAGACCTCGAAGGGCGTGGCGTCTTCGGCCACGCGACCGAGCGGCGTGGCGTGGACCACCAGGGCGAAGCCGCGCGCATCGAACTCGGCCAGGGGTCGAAAGGGCAGACCGAGCCGTCGTGCCGTTCGGCGGCCGCGCTCGACGCTGCGATTCACCAGCGCAACCTTGGCACCCGCTTGGTGCAGACCGGCGGCAATGGTCCGCCCGGCACCGCCGCAGCCGATGACCGCGGCCTTCTGACCTCGAATGTCGATGTTGCGCTGCGTGAGGGGATCCAGAACGCCTTGCGCGTCGGTCGAGTCAGCGAGCCACGCTGCGCTGCCTGGCCGGTGCAAGAGATTAGCCGCCCCGGCGCGGCGCACGAACTCACTACAGGGCGTCGCATCGACGCAAGCCGCTTCCTTGTGCGGAGCGACAACGGTCAAGCCGGCCAGGGGCAGGCCGAGATCGTTCAGGGTGTCGCTGGTCGCCAGGTGGCGCCAAAAGGCCGGGAAGCACTCGGCCTCGAAAGGCAGGTAGAGCGCTGACAGGCCTAGCTCGCGATAGGCCGCGTTGTGCAGCCGCGGCGAGAGTGAACGCGACACGCCGCAGCCGACGATGCCGCAGAGCTTGTCCGCCCTTGGCAGAGCGGGCAAGCCATAGTCATCGGCGAGCTGGCGCAGCACTGGCTGGTCCGGGGATTGACACCTCTGTCCGTTGGCTTCAGCGCGGGCAAAGACCATCGGATAGCCGAGGCGCGGTGCAATCAAGCGAGTCCAAAAGCCGCCCGCGCCGCTGGCGAAGGCGATCACGTCGCGGCGACCCAAATGGCGCAGCAAGACGAGGGGCGCCAGGCCTTCGGCAGCAGTTCGTGCCTCGGGCACCAGTTTGTAGAGTCGCGCCGGCGTTTCGGCCAGCTCGGTGAAGCGCTGCTCGAGCTCGGCGAAGTCGACCGGCGGGCCATGCCAGGCGATCAACCGTTGGGCCGGTGGAATCTTTGCCAGGAGCCGAGGGTCGAGATCGCGCTCGGCGTCGAGCTCCACCAGATCGAAAGCCTGGGCCGCAGCGGCCAAGCGCTGCCGGCGCTCGCTTGGGCTCAGGCCGGAGTCTGCCGAGTCGGGGGATGGCGGCTCTCGGCGGGGTAGGGCGAAGAGCAGTCGGCCCTGGAAGCTCGAACGCCAGCCGTCGCTTGTCGATGGCGGGACGCCCAGCCCACGAACCTCCACCCAGTCCACCGAGGGGGGGAGCCGCGCCAGCGTCTCTTGTCGGGGAATCGACGCAAAGGACGCCACCAGGCTCGCTGGGTTGTGGGAGCTAGAGTTCAAGGGAGGGTTTTTTGCCAGAGATTCGAGCCCCATGTTATCATTTATAAAGTTTTTCGAAGAGAGATCGCCGCCACCGGCCACCACCGTCTACACGTCATATTCCAGGTGTCTTGTGCGTCAGAAGCTGGCACTGATCGGGCACGGCAAGATGGGCCTTCTGGTCGAAGAGGTGGCCCGCGAGCAAGACCTCGAAGTGGTGGGCCGGTTCACCTCGAACCAGCCGCTACGGGCCGGGGATGAAGCGGCCGAAGCGCTGCGAGGCCAAGCGGTGTTGATCGATTTCTCGGCCCCTTCCGCGGTGCTCGAGACGGTCCGGGCGGCGGCGGCGTTGGAGCTCGATCTGGTGGTCGGTACCACCGGCTGGCTCGACCACCTGGAGGAGATCCACGGGCTGGTCGAGACCTCGGGTATCGGTATGGTCTACGGGGCGAACTTCTCTCTCGGGGTGAACCTCTTCTACCGCGTCATCGACTATGCCGCGAAGACCTTCGCCGCCTTCGACACCTACGATCCCTTTATCGAAGAGTGGCACCACAAATTCAAGCAGGACAGCCCTTCGGGGACCGCCCTCGAGATCGAGAGGGCCTTGGCCAGGCACTATGGTGAGCAGCCTCTCCCGATCACCAGCTTGCGGGCCGGCTACTCACCGAGCACCCACACGGTCGGCTTCGACTCGGTCTCGGACACGCTCCGTTTCGACCATCAGGCGCGGAGCCGCCGGGGCTTCGCCGAGGGCGCCGTGCTAGCCGCCAGGTGGGTCGAAGGGCGTCGGGGTTTTCACACGTTCCAGCAAGTGCTGGAAGCGATCCATCCGGGCCAACCGGTTCTAGCAGACAATCAGCCCGGCAGCTGAAGCGGCGGCCGGTTAGCGAGGAGACGCAGATGGCAGGCCTCGAAACGCTCGAAGGATGCGGCACCGCCTTGGTGACGCCGTTTCAGTCCGACGGTCAACTCGATGAAGCGGCGCTGGCTGATCTGGTCGATTTCCAGATCGAAGAGGGGGTGGACTTTCTCGTTCCCTGCGGCACCACCGGCGAGACGCCGGCCCTCGATGCGAGCGAGCAACTGCGGGTGGTGGAGATCGTCAAGGAGCGTGCTGCGCGGCGGGTGCCGATCATCGTCGGCGCCGGTGGCAATTGCACCGGCAAGGTCGTCGCCGCGGCCGAACGGTTTGCCGCTTTGGGTGTCGACGGGCTGCTGTCGGTGACGCCGTATTACAACAAGCCGACGCAAGAGGGGCTGTACCAGCACTATGCGACCCTGGCCGAAGCGGTTGACACGCCGATCATCCTCTACAACGTCCCGAGCCGCACCGGCGCTAACCTCTTGCCGGAGACGGTGCTCCGCCTGGCCGAGCTCGATGGGATCGCCGGTATCAAGGAAGCCTCGGCGTCGATCGCTCAGATCACCGAGATCGCGACCCGCATGCCGGCCGATTTCCGGCTGCTGTCGGGCGACGACGGCTTCGTGCTGCCGCTGATCGCGATCGGCGGTTGTGGAGTGATCTCGGTGGTTTCGAACGTCGCGCCGCGGGCGATGAGCGAGTTCACTCGCCTGTGCCTCGAGGGTCGTTTCGATGCGGCGCGGCTGCGGCAGGGCCAGATCCACGAGCTGACCAAGGCGTGCTTTCTCGAGACCAATCCGATCCCGGCCAAAGCAGCCCTGGCGATCATGGGCAAGATCCGCGAGGTCTATCGCCTACCGATGGTTCCGATAGGGCGCGAGAACCGCAAGCGGCTGGAGGAAGTGTTGCGGCGCGAAGATCTCGAGGTCGCTTCCGGGCCCGCGGTGTCGGTCGCCTGAGGCCGGCTTGAAGGTCCTCCACGTTTCGGACACCGAGCTGTCGAGCGCTCCGTACCGTCTCGCCAAGGTGCAGCGCATCGCCGGTCTCGAGGCCAAGCTGCTCTCGATTCCCGACCGGACGTCCCGGGCTCAATATCCCCACCCGGACCTGTTCATGACCTCGGGTCGTGCGGTCCTGGCCAGCCACCTGGACGAAGCGGACGTCGTCCATTACCACAACCGCTGGCGCGACAGCCTGCTGTTCCGCTTGCAGCCCTGGGCCTGGCCCGTGCTGGAGCACAAGCCCTCGGTCATCCAGTTCCACTCGCCGCGGGAGGGCAACGGTTTCGAAGAGTCGCTGCGGGAGACTTCTCTGATCAAGCTGGTGGTTGCGCAGTATCACCCCCGCATCTACCCGGAATGCCGCCCGGTGCAGAACGCGATTCCTATCGATGAGCCGCTGCACCAGGCGCGCGATGTGCGCAACGAGCCGCCGGTGATTGTTTACACACCGCCCCATTGCGACGACGCGGGGTGGCGGAACAAAGGCTGCGGTCAGACGCTGCCGATTCTCGAGGACGGTTTCCGTTTCCGCTACGCCACGGGCCGCAGCTGGCGAGAGATCATGGCGCTGCGCCAGGGCTGCGATATCGCAATCGACGAGATCGTCACCGGTAGCTATCACATGTGTTCGCTCGAGGCCCTTTCCCAGGGCCTGGCCACCATCGCGGGCCTGGACTCGCTGACCGTCGATGCGATCGAGCAGGTGACAGGGACCCGCGAGCATCCATGGATCGTCGCGACGCCCGACACCCTGCGCGACGTGTTGACCGAGTTGTGCGAGGACGAGGGCTATCGTCTGGCCAAGCGGCAGCAAGCGCGAGCCTTTGTCGAGAAGTATTGGAGCCCGCAGGTCGTGACCCGTAGGTTCCGGCGGATTTATGACGAAGCGCTGGCGAGATCCTGAGCCGGGATCGTGATACGCTTTCAGCAAAGGAAGTGAGGCGCTGATGTCCGTTCCGTTTCCCGACGCTGCGAGAATCCAGGTCTCGCCGTCTCTGGCCCGAGACCTCTTGCGGTCTGCCGAGAGTCTGCCGTCGTACGACAATAAAGATTTCTATTCGCTCGATCTGCAGCGCGAGCTACGCGATGCGGTGCGCTCAGCCTGTGGAGAGGGTTACGACGAGTTGATCCACAAGGTCAAAGACCGTCTGGCACGCCCGCCGTTTTGCACTCTGGTCGGCGGTCTCGAGTTCGATCGTGGCAACCGCCTGTTCGTCGCCCTCAATCGGGGGCTGGGCAACCTGGTAGCGGGACCTTATGAGCCCCCACGGGCGCAGCTGGTGCACTATATTCAGCCTGCCACCGACATCGAAGCGACGTCGACCGGCAAGAAACGCCGCACCGAGAGCGAGCGCTTTCACACCGATACGGCCGATTGGCCCGAGCCGGTGGAGGTCATCTCGATGGTCTGCGTCAGCCCCGACCGCCAGGGTGGCGGTCGCTCCCTGTTGCTCGACGAAGTGACCCTGCGGCAAGAGATCGAAGAGCTTCTCGGCCGCGACGCCATCGACCTCCTGGAGCGCGAGACTGTGCCCTGGCAACTCGCCGACTATCTTGGCGGCGGGGTCGTCCGGCGTCCGATCCTGGGCCCCGCTGGGGTCTGCTGGCGCCGCTACACGATCGATGCCGCGCTAACGACAGAGGGAGCCGCCTTGTCGCAAGCCATGGCCGGCCTGCTCGATCAATTGTCGCAGTCGATCGACGGCAGTGATCGGGCGGTCGACGTCCTGATGGCCGAGAGTGAGCTCCTCTTCATCGACAATCGCCGGGCCCTCCATGCCAGGACCGAGCTTTCCGGTGACTATCGAACCTCCGGCCGGCTGATGCTGCGCAGTTGGATCCAGGCTGCCGCTTGAGACCGACGCCATGGTTCTGAGCGAAGAACAGGTCGAAGCCTTCGAGCGCCTTGGAGGATTGTTGATCCCAGGACTCTTCTCGGCCGAGGAAGCGGGGGTGCTGCGGCAGGCGATGGCGGAAATGTCCGATCCGGCGAAAGACAGCGTGCTGCTCGATGCGGCCGGTGGCCTGCGGATGGTCTACGGTCTCCACCGAGATCACGGGGCTTTCGATGCGCTGTCTCGCCACCCGCGCTTGGCGGGGCCTTGCCTGCAACTGATCGGTGCCCCGATCTACGTCTACCAGTCGCGCCTCAACATCAAGCCTGGGCTCGATCGCTCCGCCGCACCGGGATACCCCTGGCACCAGGATTTTTCGACCTGGCATCTGCGCGACGGGATCCCCGATCCCCGGGTGCTCGTGACCTTCGTTTTTCTCGACGACGTGACGGCGTGCAACGCGCCCTTGATGTACATCCCGGGCTCGCACCACGAGACCGCTCTGGGGTTGAGCCGCGAGAGACCGGAGGACGGCGCCTACTACGAGACGCCTTCGGATCGGGTCGCTCGCGCGGCGGGGGAGGGTGGCGTCGAGGCCGCCCTGGGCCCGGCCGGCTCGGTCTTTCTGATGCACTGCAACCTGGTGCACGCCAGTGGCGAGAACATCTCACCGCTGCGCCGCGCCCTGTGCTCGATGATCTTCAATGCGGTGGATAACCAGCCGATGGTCGTCGCCGACCAGCCGGAGGTCCTGGTGGCCCGGGACTACACTCCGATCGAGCTGCTGGACGACGACTGCCTGTTGCGATTCGCCGCTTGAGGGCTCAGCCTGGCACCATCCATGGCACCGGGGCGAGCTCGAAGTCGTGGGCCTGGGCCCACTCGCGGAGCGCCCAGGGTGGCGTATCGATGTCGCGGTAGGCACCGAGCAACTGGCGGGCGATCGGTGCCGCGCCGGCGAGATGCTCTTCGGCTGGTGGGTCGAGATACACCTCGGGCTTCATCCAGCGATAGGCGTAGCCGTAGATGATCTTCTTCGACACCCGCCCGCTCCGGTTGGGCGTCGCGGTGTGGTAGATACGGTTCTCGAACAGCAAGGCGTCGCCGGCCGCCATTTCCAGGTCACAGACTTCGTAGTCCGCCGGGTCGATCTCCCCTTCCGGGATCACCAGGGGGGCTTGGCGGAGATGACTGCCACGAGCCATCTGGGTCAGGCCGGAGTCGGGGGGATTGAAGTCGTTCAGGCAGTAGGCGACCTTGATCCCCACTCGCGGTGCTTGCTCGTGGCCGAGGTCCGGCGTCACCCGCATGTCGCGGTGCCAGCCGCGACGAAAGGGCGGCAAGTCAGGCGACTCGGGTCTCTTACAGACCAGAGAGGTCGAATGCAGGTGAATATTGGGGCCGAGCAATTGCACGATGAGGGAGACGGTGGAGTTGGACACCAGATCGTAGAACGACTCCTCGCGCAACAGACCTGGCCTGAGATCCAGGTCGTTGTACCACGGCTTGTTCTGCACTTTGGGACGACCTAGAAACAGGCTGGCGAGACGATCAGCGGCTGCGTTGAGCTCGTCGACCGTTTCTTTGTCGAGGGCATTGCGGACCACCAAGAAGCCGTCTTCCTCGAAGGATTGGCGGGCGTCCGGTGTGAGTTGTTGGAACTGCATGGCGCGCTCCCTTCTCTGCCTGCTCAGCCCGGAAAGAGGGCCACGACGTCCATCATGACCAACGCCCCAGCCGGCAAGGCGGCCGCTTGGAAAGCCGTGCGGGTCGGATGCGCTGCTTCTCCGCGGTCGGGAAGCCAATGAACATACATCTCGTCGACCGCCTTGAAATCCTTGATGTCGGCGAGGAGCAGAGTGACCTTGACCAGGTCTTCACGTGAGCAGCCGGCAGCGGTCAAGATGGCGTCGATGTTGTGCAACATGCACCGGGTCTGTGCTTCCAAGCCCTCCGCGAGATCGCCGTTTTCATGGGAGCGGCCCGTTTGGCCGGTGAGAAAAACGAGCTCCCCGGCGCGGATCGCCTGGGTGTAAGTACCGATGGCCGGTGGGGCGGCATTGGTGACGATCTTGATCTTCTTGCTCATGAGGCTCTCGTCCGACAGGGACTAGGTGTCTAGCCGCTCGGCGACCATAGGAATCTCGACCCGAACTTTGGCCGGTGACGGTGCTAGTGGCGCCAGATCCAACAACTGCGGTTGCTCCGGGAAGATGATCTGCAGCAGGACGACGTTCGACGGATCGTCGAACTCGAGATCAAAAAAGTGGAACTGTGTGATGTTCGAGGCATAGATCCACAAATTGTTTTGATTCTTGATCCAGCTGTTGAAGCTCTCCGCTTCCATCGGCTCGCAACGAATATTGAGCGGGATGTCGGTCAAGAGGGATTTGGTCAGAGCGAAATGTTTTAGGGCGTAGGTCCAGCTCTCTTCGTAGGAGCGCTTGGAGGAGCCGCGCGACCGTGGCAGCTGATTCGCTCGCCTGAGACGGATGTTCTCGCGCACGAACTCTTCTTCCTCGTCGGCCACGTCATAGCTGGCGTGTGTCAGATGGTCGAGGAACTCGTCGGCGTCGGCGCTGATTTGAAAAACCCGTCGAATGACCTTGAAATAGGAGACGGCGGTCGGATTGATATCGAAAATGGTGATGCGTTTCGGCTTCCACAACGGCATCAGGTTCAGGCCGTAGAGGCCGCCGACGACACTGACCATGTGAATGTCGTCCCGGCGTTCCGGCGCCACGCCATGGTAATGCTCCTCGAACTCTCGGAACTCCGAGAAGGAGCCGTCCTGAGCGCCGTCATCCGTGCCGTAGAACACATTGATCCGATCGTGATACATGTCTCGATTGAAGGCCCGCGGGGCCTTGCGCTCGATCGGTTCGCTCTCTGATCCCGACTGCACGATGGGCTCCTTTGCGTGGTTTTCAGAATCGCTGTTGGCGTGAGGTCTCAACCGGCAATCTTAGCACAATCCTTGGTTCGAAGCCCCTGGCCAGGCGACCCTATCGACCCTGTTGCGCCATGCTAAGATCTCACGCTGTGGGGGCAAAAACGGCGGCTAGCAAGTGTGGTAAAGCACGCCAGCGCCAGGACGGATGCGAAACGAAATGCAGGTGAGCGTCGTCATCCCGGCGTACAACTCGGCCGCTCACTTGCCGGAGGCGCTGGAGAGCGTCCTCCGCCAGACCCTGCAGAGCTTTGAGCTCCTCGTCGTCGACGACGGCTCGACCGATGACACGGCCCTTTGCCTGCGGCCCTACCTTGCCGATCCGAGGATCCGCACCGTCGAGCGACCCCATCGCGGCGTCTCCGCCGCCCGTAACGCGGGCATCGAGCGCGCGGTCGCTCCCTTCGTCGCCTTTCTCGACGCGGATGATCGGTGGGATGCACCGGACAAGCTGGAGTGCCAGGTCCACTTCCTGGAGCGTCACCCCGAAGTGGGTTATGTCTTTGGCGACCAGAGATTTGTCGGCCCCAGCATTCCCTACCCAGGGGGGCTGTTGCACCGGCTCGGCTTCTACGATTCGGCGTCGGGCGAGCCTCGTGTCGCCCCCCTCACGGTGGCGGATCTCTGCGATGATCGCTTCGGTCTGCCGACTTCGAGCGTCGTGGTTCGCCGGTGCTGCCTGGAGGACGTCGGCGGCTTCGACGAGAGGCTGGGGATGTACGAGGACCTCGATCTGTGGATCCGTCTCTTGCGTCGTTTCGCTGTCGCCTTCGTACCGCGGATCTTGGTCGCCAAAGGGCTACACGGTAACAATGTCAGCTCGCGCCGGGCCGAGCACGAGGAGGATCTGCGCCGGGTGATCTCCAAGAATCGGCTGGACCGTGAAGGGTGGACCTTCGATCGTGCGCAAGAGAGCGGACAGAATGCGAGCCGGCGGCATAGAGCGTTGATGGAGTAGGAGCGGACCGCTCAGGTCTTTTAACCTTTCGATTCGCGACCCGTTCAGGTCAACTCAGCGCTCCGCTACTCGGCCGCGACTCGGATCGAGGTGCGCAGCGAGCGATGCATCGGCAGCCGTCCGGAGGGCGCTTCGATCGAAAGGTAATAGGTGCCTGCGTCGGGGAAGGTAAACGAGCTTTCGTAGATGCCGGGTGACGTTTCCTCGGCCCATTGGCGCCGCTGCCAGTTGGCGTTCGAATAAGCCAGGATGCGGACGTCTTCGAGGCCGGCGCTCGGACTGCCGGTCACCGGGTCGACGAGGCGAAACCTGGCACGCAGGGTCGTGCCGCGGGTCACTTCCTGCGCGTCGATGAGCGACTCGACCTGGAGCGGCATCGCAGCCAAGCGCTCTGCATCGCGCTCCGGATTGCTCTCAACCTCGGCGGCAAAGCAGTGAACGATGCGCGGTGTCTCGAGATAGAAGGCGATCTCGTAGCGTCCCGGGCTACGTAGCTTGGCGGCGGTTTCGTAGACGCCCTGGCGCGACCTCTCACCGAGGCTGCGATCGATCGCCAGCGCCGCCAGCGGCTCGCGGCCGTAGTTCTTGAAGGCGCCCATCGGGGCCGCCATGCCTTCTTTGTAGTAATAGATCACCTGATCGGCAGGATTGGCGACCAGCACCGCCACCGCCCCCGGGGCGCGCACGATGGCTGGGGCGCGACTGGCGCGCACCGCCCGACCGAAGGCCTCTTGGCCGCCAGGGAAGTCGATCACAGGGACGACGGTTCCGGCCTCGCCGATCTCGTCCAAGGGGATCATCAGCACGATCTCACTGCCGCGGTGACGGATGTATGCCAGGTCGTCAGTGAAGGCGATCTGATCCGGGCCACGTTTCATCTCACCGGTCTGGACGATCCGATTGGAAGCGGTGTCGATCACGATCAGGGTGTCGGCGCGAGGATTGACCGCCAGGCCGAGGCGACTGCCCGGCACGAAACGAATCTGACCCAGACCGGGCAGCGAGCGAATACGGCTCGTGATCTCGCCGCTCTGCCCGTCGATGGCGACGACATAGCCATCGACGGTGTGGGTCACATAGACCGCTCCGGCGCGCCGCGAGTAAGCGATCGAGGCCGGCCCATCGCCGGTCTCCAAACGCCGAACCTGGGTCAGAGTGCGCACGTCGATCTGGGAGACCGAGTCATCGCCGCCGTTGGTCATCCAGGCGAAGCGGCTATCGGGGCGAAAGGCGATCTCGTGTGGCCCGGCCCCCGTGGCGAGGCGCGCCACGACCTGCAAGCTTCGGGTATCGACCACGGCAACGCCCGAGCCCTCAGCCGTTTCGGGATCACCCTCGAGCGCCACCCAGAGATAGGCGCCGTCTGGTTGGAGGGCGACCTCGGTGGGGCGCGAGCCGATATCGAGCTCGGAAGTGACTGTCCAGCTCGCGGTGTCGACCACCGCCAAGCGGTCGCTGTCGGGCAGAGAGACGAAGATCCGCCGCCCCTCTGGCGAGGCCACCCAATCGTTGCCCGGGCTGGCAAGGGGAATCAGCGCCAGCAGCTTGGTGCCGCCGTAGCCGAAGAGGGGGTCGACGACCGAGATCGTGGAGTCATGATTCAGGGCCAGCACATAGTAGACGTTGAGGTCGAGCTCGGCGCGGGTCAGGATGCTGCCGCTGGCGAATTCTTCCACCCGCTCGTTGCACAATCGGGGGTCGGCCGGGCGCTGACTGTCGATCAAGTCCATCCAGGCGGCGGGGAAGAGGCCCGAGAGCGGCAAGCCGGTGGCGGTGTCCTCGATCGTGAAGCGAAAGAGAATGTCGTCCTCCTCGCGTAGCCCCGGACCGGCGTCGGGTGCCACGTGCTCCATCTCGAGTCGGACTGAGATCCCTTCCTGCACGATGGTGTAGGGATCCGGCTCCGACAGGTCGGCGACCTCGGGGATCGAATTGGCCCAGCCAGGCTTGCCAGCGAAGCAGAGCAGGCCAAGGACGACGAGGGGCCAACGGCAGGCCAGACGCCGACTAGACGGGCCGGCAAGACGCCGGCCCGACCGGGCTACCGCGGTCGCGCCCGCGCCACCAGAGGTGCGCGGGCGCTCACTCGCGCCGATCAGCGAGCTCACTTCGGGGCCGCCGCGAGGGTCGCCTCGTCGGCCGAGCCGCCATCGATCGCGGCGTGCTGACTGCTCGGGGAGTAGTAGCAGCCGTCGGAGCCCAGGTCCTTCGGTGCGACGCGGAAGATGCCCCAGATGCCACGGTTGAAGTGCATCGCCGGGAAGCTGCGCACGAGATAGTCACCGGGCACGACGTTGG
>JBCCGX010000043.1:0-19852 GCA_039029035.1 Acidobacteriota bacterium
CATATCGGACATCTGGGAGGACGGATCCGGCAGATCCAGGCCTTGCACCAGGTCGTCGACCGCGTCGACCAGGTCCTGTTCGTCTTGGGGGCTCAGATTGTCGAAGTCAGTGCCCTCGAACGGCTCCACCGCCGTCATCACGTCAGCCAGGGCATCCCACACCGAGGCGTCGATGCGCAGCTCGAGTCCGAGCTCTTCACCCCAAGGCTGGTCGATGAAGGCCGAGACCACGACGTCCATCAGCGACCCGGGGAGACCGAGGTCCATGGCGTTCGACCCGTCCGGCGATTCGAAGAGTTCGATCTCGAAGCGCGAGTAGGTGCCTCCCGCCAGCCCCAGGACCTCGGCCTGGGCCATCACAGCAGGGCCCCCAGGCGGCGGGGGCGGGGGCGGCAGCTGTGCCAGTAACCGGTTGGGGAGTGCGAAGTTGTACCCGATGATCAACAGAGTCGCGAGACCCACGTATGTTCTCGTGCGGCTTCTTGCCGCAGCCCGACTCGTGCGGCTTCTTGCCGCAGCCCGACTCGTGCGGCTTCTTGCCGCGGCCCGACTCGTGCGGCTTCCTGCCGCGGCCTGATCCGTGCGGCTTCCTGCCGCAGCCCGAATCTCGTGCATGCGCCCATCCTTTCGACAGAGGTGAAGTTTTGCCTTCACCAGACACGCGCAGCTGGTCGGCGAGAGGGGACAGCGGACTCGACTTTCCGCTCGGCCCGGGGTTGAAACCCGGGCTACGTTCCCTGGTCCCCCCGCGACCAATGCCCCAGAGGGGCGAAACTCCGTACCCTGAGACTTCAATCCCGGGCCCTTGAATAGCCCCCTCAGCGACGACCAGACACCGGCTCCACCGCCCGAGCGCGGGCCAGGATCCCTTCCATCTTAGTGATCTGCCGGTGGCCGGCTGGGTAGGCTTTCCGAGCATGGGCCAGAGCCTCCTCGGCCAGGGCACGCGCTTCGGCCCCACGGCCCTGCTCGATGCATCGCTCGGCGAGCATTTTCAGGGGAAAGAGCAGCGGGCGACCTTCAGGCAGCACCCTTCGCAAGATCTCGACACTGCGCCGCCACGAGGCTTCGGCGTCGACGCCGCGGTCCTGCCGGTGCTGGGCAACCCCGAGGCTGTAGAACGCCAGGGCGGCGCGCTCGCTGTCGTCGCCGAAATGGAGGCGAATGATCTCGAGCGATTCGTGCAACAAGCCCTCGGCCTGCTGTGGGCTGCCGGCATCGATATGCCAGGCGGCGAGATCGTTGAGCGCCGCCGAAATCTCCAGGTGGCCCACGGGCAGCGTACGGCGACGGATCGCGAGCACTTTCTCGAGCGGCTGACCCGCCTCCTGCTTGGCCTTCCGCTCGAGACGAGCGTGGGCCACGACGGCCCAGGCGTCGGCGAGGTCCGGATGACCGTCCGGACGCAGCTGCTCGAGGATGCGAACGCTCTCCATGGCGAGACGCTCGGCCGCGATCGGATCGCCAGCCTGGGCCTCGATGTCGGCCCGGATCAACAGACACCTGGCGGTCTCCATGTGGTGGTCCCCCTGGAGCTGGCGCCGCACCGTGCAGGCGCGCTCCAGATTCGCGCGAGCACCTGCGGGATCGGACTGTTCGAACAGCACACGACCCAGGCGCTGCCGGGTCGCCGCTTCGCCCAGGGGATCACCACCTGGCTGGGCCTCGACGATCGCCAACGCCTGACGGTGACGCTCCTCCGCCGCTCCGTAGTCACTCAGGTTGCGCGCCAACTCACCGAGGGCGTTGAGCGACTCGGCGACTTCCGGGTGGGCCGTGCCGTAGAGCGCTTGGCGAATCGCCAGGGACTCCTCAAGCAGGCGTTCGGCGTCTTCGTAGCGGCCCCAGGCGCGGTAAGCGGAGCCCAAGGTGGCGAGCAGTCGGGCGCGGACCACCGGCGATTCGAGACGGCCCGTCGGCGACGAAGAGCCGACCGTTTCATCGAGCACCATCGCGCCGCGATCGAGCAACTCAGGGACGGTGATTCGGATGCCGTCCACCGCCCCGGGGTCGAAGCGGCCGAGAAGCTCGGCCAGGAAGGTGCCCACCTCTTCGGCTTCGAAGCGGGCCCGCGTCGCATGATCGCGCTCGGCAGCAACGTGACGCGCCTGCAGCGAGACGATCGCCGTAAAGGTAACCAGGGCCAACACCAACGCGGTCGCCAGGGTCAGCACCAACCAGTGGCGGCGGGCGAAGCGACTCAGACGATAGCGCCAAGACCCCCGACGGGCCTGCACCGGCAAGCCGTCGAGGTACCGGCCGAGATCATCGTCGAGCTGCTCCACCGAACGGTAGCGTGCGTCTGGCTCACGGCGCAGGGCCTTGAGAACAATGGCATCGAGGTCACCGGCCAGCCGGTTCACCCAGCGCCGGCGATCACAGCGTCGACTCGGCGGCTCCGGTGGCGGCTCGGTGGCGAGATCGAGAGCCGGTCCGTCGCCGCGGGCGTGCGGTACGCTGCCGGTGAGTAACCGGTAGAGCACGACGCCGAGAGAATAAACGTCGCTGGCGGTGGTCAGCCGCTCGCCGCGCAGCTGCTCCGGGCTGGCGTAGTCGAGAGTCATCGGGCGCTGGCCGAGGGTCGTCTCGCCAACTGCGTCACGACGCAACAAGCGAGCGATGCCGAAATCGAGCAGCTTGGGCTCTCCATCGGCCCGCACCAGGATGTTGGCCGGCTTGAGATCGAGGTGAATCACCAAGGAGCGGTGGGCGAAAGCCACCGCCGAGAGCACTTTGCGGAAGAGCTCCAGGCGACCCCGCAGCGACAGCTGATGGCGCGTGGCATAGCGATCGATCGGCTCCCCTTCGACATGCTCCATCACCAGATAGGGCCAGCCGGCTTGGGTGGCCCCTCCGTCGTAGAGGCGGGCGACGTAGGGATGCTCCAAGTCAGCCAAAATCTGCCGCTCTTGGCGGAAGCGGCGCAGGGATGCCGCGTTGGCCGCACGATCGACCAGCTTGATCGCTACCCGCTGGCGGTAGGACTCGTCGGCTCGAACGGCAAGCAAGACCTGCCCCATGCCGCCCGCGCCCAGCGAGCGCACCACCTCATACGGGCCGATCCGGGCACCTGGTTCGACGGTTCTGGCGTGGTCGCTGAGCAACGCCAGCCCGGCGTCGAGAGCCGAAGCCTCCAGAAAGCCGCCTGCCCTTTCGTCGGCGGCGAGGATCGCCGACGCCTCGGCGGCGAGCTCCGGATCGGTCGCGGTTTGGCGCTCCAGCCAGCGCTGACGCTCGGCGACCGGCCGATCGAGGGCCGAATCGACCAGTTGCTTGAGCTCGTCCCAACGCTCGTTCAGCATCACCGCTCCCGCGGTGGTTGTCGATTGATGCTTCGCTGCCTCACACCAGACACGCGCAGACAAGACCTGTTACGGGGACACCGGATCCGCTGGCTGAGGCTTCGCCTCGGTCAGTACACGGTAGAGCCAGGCCTTGGCCAACCGCCACTGGCGCTTGATCGTTCGCGATGAGCAGCCCAAGGTCTCGGCCATCTGCTCGCCGGTGAGACCACCGAAGAACTTGCCCCGGACGATCGCCGCCATGCGTGGGTCACGGCGCTCGAGATCCTCCAAGGCGCCGTCGAGCTCGATCAGTAGATCCGGTCGCTCGAGGGCCAGATCGGACACGTCGTCGAGCGCCACACGGCAGGCCTCGGCCCCTCCGCGCTTCGCCGCCAGCCGCCGGCGCGCATGGTCGACCAGGACGCGCTGGATCATCCGCGCCGCGACGGCAAAAAACTGGTGTCGATCTTGCCAGCGGATACGCTCCTGGGCGGCCAAGCGCAAGTAGGCCTCGTGCAGCAAGGCGGTGGGCTGCAGAGTGTGATCTCGGCGCTCTGCCGACAACAATCCTTTGGCCATCTTGTGCAGCTCCGGGTAGATCAGCGTCGCCAAACGCTCGGCTGCTGCCTCGTCGCCCGCTTGCCAGGCACGCAGGAGACGCGTGACGTCGCCCGCCCGCTCAGCGTTAGCGCTGTCGTTCGAATTCGTCTGGTCCAAGAGACCTCCTCGAGCGTCCTGGCCCCAGCCAGCCGCGCGACATGGTTTGTGCGAGATCGACTCTGATCGTATCGCACGAAGCATTGAGGCTCGTCGCTCATGTTGCTGTGCAATAAAAAATCGGTCAAATCTAAAACGGAATCCTTGCCTCCTCCGTATACCCAAATAGCTATGCCCTGATACAGGGGTAGCTGCCCTTCTGACGAGGTGGCGCTGGTCGGACTCCGAACTCCACGAGGCATTTCTCCATGGTCCAGAACAGCAACAACGTGCTCGCAGCTCGTCCCATCCTGCGAGGGCCAGAGCGCCCCCTGATCACCGCCGTCGCCCCACCTCCGGCACGAGTCGAGGACGAGCGGGCAGGTCCGGGGCTCGCCCAAAGCCCGTGCCCCGCCCGCCGGGCGCTGATCGTTCTCGGGATGCACCGCAGCGGCACTTCGTCTCTGACCCGGGTCCTCAGCCTCGCCGGTGCGACGCTGCCGGCCCATATCCTGCCGGCCGGCGATGGCTTGCCCAACGACGGCAACACCCAGGCTGGATTCTGGGAATCGAAGCCACTCATGCTGTTGCACGAAGAGATCCTGGCGTCGGCCGACTCGGCATGGGACGATCTGGCCGACATCCACCCGTCTTGGTTCGATTCCAAAGTCGCTAGAGCCTTCAAACATCGGTTGATCGAGACCCTCGAAATGGAGTTCGACGTGGCGCCGTGCTTTGTCGCCAAGGACCCACGCATCAGCCGTCTGGCGCCCTTGTGGCAGGCTGCCCTCGAAGCGATGGACGTCGAGGCGAACTGGCTGATCGCGGTGCGCAACCCGTTCGAAGTCGCCGCCTCTTTGACCGCGCGAGATCGATTCTCCCAGCCCAAGGGCCTGCTCCTCTGGCTAAGCTACTTTCTGGCCGCGGAGAA
This sequence comes from Acidobacteriota bacterium, assembly GCA_039029035.1. Classification (GTDB taxonomy): domain Bacteria; phylum Acidobacteriota; class Thermoanaerobaculia; order Multivoradales; family J023; genus JAAELT01. Next base: position 4,912 of record JBCCGX010000043.1, read on the forward strand.
GCACACTCGCGGTCAACAACGTCTTTTCGTGCAATACGACCAGGTCTTGGACGATTGGCGTGGCGTTCTCGATCGGATCGAAGAACATTTCGACCTACCCTTCCCTCGACTCAGTCGTCGCGCTGCGGCCGAGACCGACGACTTCCTCGATCGCAGCCTGAGGCATCACACCTTGCCGCTCACCGGTCGGACCTCGCGCCAAGATTTGATCGGCCTGGCGCGCTGGACCTCCCGCTGGGCGAATCGCGCGGCCAAAGGGGAGCCCGGAACAGTCGCGCCGCTCGACGAGATCCATCAGGCCCTGCAGCAGGCGGCCTCGGTTTACGGCCCGCTGCTCGCCTCAGCCGAGCTCGAGGCGCGCAAGATCCAGGAGCAAGAGGCCCACTTGGCCAGCAAACTCGAACAGTTGCAAACAGCGTTGACCGAGCAGGGCCGGGCTCTAGCTCGCACCCAGACCCAGGTGGAAACGCTGCACAGGCAAATCTCCGAATCATGGGCCATGGGCCAGCGCCGCGAGGACCAGCAGCACCGCACAGAGGCTCGAATCGGCGAGGTCGCGAACGACCTGGAGCAGCGACGCGACACCAACGCTACGGAGCTTGAGTCCGAGCACCGATTTCTAGCCCAAGAGCGCGAAGACCTGATTCGGCGTGTTCGTCGGCTCGAAGGCCGGATCGATGGCCTGCACTTGGCTGTCGCCAACCGGGTCGTTCCACCGAGCCGGCAGCCCAAGCTCGTCGCCGAGGCCTGACGTCGGCAGGCCCGCTTGGGCCCAGGAACACCGTAACGCAGTCAGGCGTATGTAGGGCTCAACTGCGGAGGAAATGGGTCAGCAATCGGAAGGCGACACAGCTCTGGCCTGCAACTGCAGGTACCACCACTCGCGGAGAAGCACCTGCAGGAAGTCCTCACGACTGGAGCAACCCAGCTCGAGGGCGTAGGCATCGACATCTGCGGGCACCGGCTGCTGCAACACCTCGGTGAAGTACCAATCGAGCACCTCGCTGGCGGTAAGGCGGCTGCCGCCGAGGTCGGGGGATTGATACCCATGGTCGGCCAGGAGCCGTTGCTTAGACAGGGCACGGTCGAGCAGACAGCCGTAGTCACCCTGCAAGCGGAGCACCTGGCGGACCTGATCCAAGGTCTCCGGAGCGAAGAGCTGGCGGACCTGCTCGAGCCGAAGCCGACTCTCCATCAATTGCTCGAAGTCCTCGATGCTCAACCGCTGTTCGGCAAGCCAGTCGCTCATCGACTCGGTACTCCGCAAACCGCGCGCGCCACGGAAACGAAGCATCTCCTCTTCGATCTGCTCTCCAACGGGTTTGACGCCGTGGCGCCGGGCTTCTTCCAACCCGACGGCGTGCCCGAAGGCCGTCTTCAGGATTTCGGTGTAGCGCTCTGCGCCCAAGAGGCGGATCTCGTCGAAGAGTGTGTCCCTCTGCGCGTTTTCAGATCCGGTTTCGAGACGTCGCCGCCCCATCCGGCAGCCGACCTGTTCCCACATATCGGTGTGCTCGAAGTGGAAGCGCGCCTGAAACGGGCCAGGCGAGGTCTCGCGCAGCGCCTGTATGCTGCGCAGCATGGCGACGGCATCGCGCGCCTTCTGGTCGATGCGCCCCCGCGGTAGCCAAGCTCTCAGGCGCTCGACCGCGGCGCCGTGACGGCCCGCCACAGCAACCTCCTCGAGGATTCGTTCGTAGGTGCGGTGACCGTAGAAGAGTCCCTTGGCGACCCGCGATAAGGCCTCTTGGGCCACCTCGTCGATCACCCCTTCAGCGCCAGCCTTAGCGAGGGTGACACGAATATTCACCATCGGCTCCGTCAGGGTTTTGAAGCCGCTCTCGGCCGGCCCGTGCAGCACCGCCACCTCGTCGTCATCGGTGAGGGTACCGGCATGGAACAGCTCGAAGATATCCCCCACCCCTACCATGCCGAAGTTGGCCAACTCCGCGGCGCGCAGCGCCCCCATGCTGGCGGCGCCAAAGATGTGGATGCCCTGGGACATGGCCCACAGGATCTCCTTGTGCCACACCGCGGGGACACGCTGGAAGTAGCCGTCGATGATCCCGATCGCCCACGGCCGTTCGAGGCTGACGCGATAGACGTCGCCCTGGGAAACCGGGGGCAGGCAGGTCACCTCGTCGATCCGGCGCTCGACCTCCTCGTGGGACAAGGTCGGTCCGGAAAAGACGATAGCGCGCATCGCGAGATCGGCCACTGAGCTCCTCAGCCCCTCGCCGCGCGGGCCCGCGGCCCGAGTTCATAACCCGGCACTTCACAGAAGCCTTCGAGGCCCGGGATGACGACGCGCACCACCGGGACGCCAAACTCGGGACGCTCGAGATCGACCACCACGACCTGCTCGAGACCGGCCGCGGCAAGCCGATCCAGCTCCCAACGGACGTCCTCGGCCAGGGTGCCGTGGTCGTGGCTGGGGATGGTGCGAAAGTCCATCGGCAGCTCCTTCGGTTCGAGGACGAGCTCGCGCGCCTTGCGGACAGTCTCCGGGTTGCTGATCTCTTCGTAGGCTCGTCGGTCGCGATCGTCACGGCTACCGGTGATGTAAATGAGGCGCGTTTGGGCCGCTTCGGTCAGAGCGCGAAGGGCTGCCACGGCACGGCAAGGGTGGCACCCCAGACCGCTCGTAGCATAGAGCTCAAAGAAGCCTCGCGGCTCGCGATCGACAAGGGTGCAAGAGAATGCGGGGATGCCGATATCCGACGTCATCTCCCACAGCCCGACCGCAATCCCGGCGCTCGCGAAACGCTCCAGAACGCGTTGGCAGGAGGGGTCTTCGATGGTGCCGAGATCGACCCGCCCACGACGCTCCCGCGCTGTGGAATTCAGCATCCAGAGCGTCGCGGCGTCGCGCTCGACAACCTCGCAGATGCCATGGCTGACCGCCTCGAGGTGATGGTTGCCCGAAGCCAGGCCATTGGACGTCATCAGAAAGCAGCCGCAGCCGGTGGGCAGCGGCAGTGTGTAATTGCTGTGCACCATCTCGTAGGGCACCCAGCACGGCTCGCCGCCTAGCAGATCGTGCCCCTCGATCCACAGCAGAGGTAGGTCTTCGTGGAATCGGCTGGGCGCCAGGCGTGGGAGCTGTCCGACATCACACAGCGGATGCGAAAAACGCAACTCGTTGTAGCTTGCCAGGAGCAGCGGGTTGCGCACTCGCTCGGCATGGTACGACTCAATGGCTTCCATGAGGCCCGAAGCTTGCGCTGCCGCCAGCGTCAACCCCTTGCCCGAGGAGACTGCCAGGGACCGGGCGTTGGGCCGCATGACCATCACTACCGGCAAGCCGAGGTCGTCCAACCCCGTGAGGTTAGCGATTCGGGTGATGCCCATTACCGGCATCAGGGATTTCCGGCGAGCCAGGGTTTGCTCAGGGGACACCAGACGATGGGTGCCTTCCCGGAACCCCTTGCGCGAGCCGTCCGGGTCGTCGACTCGGACGCCGCTACCCGTCGGCCCCGACGCCTGCGAGCGCTCGGACAGAGAGGCCATGTTTAGCCTAACCTAAGTCAACGGCGGAACCTACTCTGTGCCACGGGAGCTCGATCGCCTCGCCGCCACCGTCTCAGCCGCCGGGCCGTGCTTCACTCGTGGACTCGAAGGCTTGCGATGTTGAGCAGATAGCACAGACCAGCAAAACCGGACTCCAGTTGGCCGTCCGCATCGAACTTCGGTGAGGTCTTCGGATCGTCCTCTCTCTCAGGCAAGGCCGCCACCGGCGCGCCGAGACGCGCCGCGGCTCGGACTCGATCGTGGACCCGATCCGGCGGCACCTCGCGGGACTTCCAGTCCTCCTCCGTGAGGTAATAGTACTTACCGTCATCACCGACGATGAAGACGTCTTGGACATACTTCTGCTTACGATACTCTGACATGATCTCACCTTCCAGAAAAAACGCCCCGCTTTGCAATCGTCAAATACAATTTCTAAATCCATCTATTTGCATCTAATTAAACTCATCGATTGACTCACACATTCGATCGAGTCAGGTCCCGGCAAGCATGATCGAGCCTAGTGATGTCCTTCAATTATAGAGATCGGCGCCGCGGGGTCAAATCGATGCTGCAAAGGAAATGATAATCTTCCCTGCATTGGGGTGATCTGCTTTCGGACAAAGGTATCAATGTTGGATCCGACGGATGTTGCGAGCACGGCGCGCAGGCTGGCTCCGATCCTCGCCGAGCGGGCGAGCGCTGCGGAGCGTATCCGCCAGCTGCCGGCGGATACGCTCCGCCAGCTAGCGGAGGCTGGCCTGTTCGACCTCCTCACCCCCGATCGGTTCGGCGGGCTCGAAGAAAGCCCCCAACTACTGGTCGAGGTGGTCAAGGCGATCGGCCGCGGCTGCGGCTCCAGCGCCTGGGTGCTGTCGCTGCTCGCCATCCACAACTGGCTCATCGGCAGGGCGCCCGAAACGGTGCAGCAGACGCTCTTCGACGATGGCGAGCCACTGCTCATGCCACTCACCCTGAGCAGCAGCGCGGGGACCGCCACGCCGGTGGACGGGGGTTACCGACTCAACGGACGGTGGGCGTGGCTGACCGCTATCCATCATGCCAACTGGGTGGCCTTGACGACGCCAGTCCAACGGTCCGACCCGAGCTCGCCCCCGGAGCAGCGGGTCATGTTCCTGCGGCCCGATCAGATCGAGGTGCTCGATACCTGGCACACGCTGGGACTGTGCGCCACCGGCACCCATGATATTCGCATCGAGGAGGCCTTCGTGCCGGCCGAGATGGCACCCACTCACGACGCGATCTTCGGCGAGTTGAAAGCCGAGCACCCGCCGGAGCCCACCTCGATCTATCGTCTGCCGGTGTTAGCCCTCTTTGCCTGTGTCAATGCGGCACCGGCGATCGGCATCGCGCGTGGCGCCTGCGATCATTTCAGCGCCACTCTGAAGGAGACGGCCCGCCGCGGACGAGGTTTGCGCCCTTCGCATCTCGTCCGCCTGGCCGAGGCGGAAGCCGAGATCGAGGCCGCTGATGCGCTCCTCGAACGCGCTCTCGACGCCATGCTCGGGCGCCAGCGCGAGGGCTCGCCGGTCTCGGATCGACGGCGCTTCGCCTGGCGTCTGCAGGCGAGCCACAGCGTGCGCCTCTGCCAGCGAGCCATCAGCCGGCTGTTCGAAGCGGGCGGCCTGCGAGCCCACGACACAGGCTCTCCGTTGGGGCGTGCCTTTCGCGACGTGCAGACCCTATCGACCCATGTCGCCTTCGACCAGGAAGCGGCGACACAAGAGTACGCTCTGGCGAGCCTAGGACTCAGTCGGGCGGCGCGACCTCCCGGTGGTTGAGACCGTGGCAGACTTACCCGATCGCATCGGCGCCTACCGCATCGAAAGTGTTCTCGGCGCCGGCGGTATGGGGGTCGTCTACCGGGCACGACACGGCGAGACGGGTGCCCTTGCCGCCCTCAAGACCGTGCGTGCGGTCGATGCCCGGCTACTCGCCGTTCTGCGCCGCGAGATCCATGCTCTGAGCCGCCTGCAACACCCTGACATCATCCCTGTAAGGGACCATGGAGTCGTCGACGGCCGCCCCTGGTATGCCATGGATCTTCTTGCAGGAACGACCTTCGCGTCTTGCCTGGCGAAGGTCTGGCACACGATGCCGAGCTCCGCGGACGCCACGCCGCCGGTTGCCGGACCCCAAGGTCCCTCAGCCGACAGGAGCGACTCTTCGGAACCGGCGACACCGCTGGATGTCCGAACTCTGCTGGACGGCCCGACCCGGCTCGACACCGAGAAGCCGTTCGACGCCTCAACACTCATCGACACTGAGGCCGCGCCAGATGCCTTCAGGCCCATCGGCACCGAGAAGACGTTCGATACTTCCACCCTCCTCGAAGCTGCCACGCCGCAAGACCTCTCGACTCTCCTCGACGCGAGTCCGGCCCTAGGCCCGCAACGGCCCGCCGCCAGCGGCCAGCGAGGCGTAGTGCCGCCGGTGCCGAGGCTGCCAGCCGGCGGCGGGCAGCTATCTCGCCTATTAGTGATCGTCCGTCGCCTATGCGCGCCGCTGGCCTTCCTGCATGGTGAGGGCATCGTTCACGGCGACATGAAGCCTGAGAACGTCCTCCTGCGGAGCGACGATTCGCCCGTGTTGGGAGACTTTGGCTTGGCGGTCGATGTCGGTGGAGCCCGCGGGCGAGAAATACTGACCGTCTCCGCCGGAATCCGCGGCACGGTCGCCTACATGGCCCCGGAACAGATCCTTAGCGGCCAGGTGGATGCGCGAACCGATCTCTACGCGCTCGGCTGCATACTCTATGAGGCGCTGGTGGGACGCCCGCCTTTCGTCGGGCCGGCACAGAGGGTTCTCTACCAACATATCCACCATGCCCCGCTGCCACCCTCTCGTATCGTCTCCGGTATTCCCGACCGGCTGGAGCCCCTCGTTCTCCGCCTGCTCGCCAAACAGCCGCGAGAACGGATCGGCTATGCCGACGACCTGGCCAAGATGCTCGGAGCTTTTCTGCACGAGCCTTCCGAGGCGGCGCACCGGCCACGCCCCCAGGCTTACCTCTATCGGTCGGAGCTCGCCGGCCGACAACGCGAACTTCGTCGCCTCGAGCGACTGTTGGAGCACGGCCGCCACGGCACTGGCCTCTGCGCCTGGATCGGCGGTGAAAGCGGCGTCGGCAAAACCCGCTTCGCCGCCGAGCTGGGCCTGCGAGCCGACAGCCTCGGATTCCAGGTGATCACCGGCCAGTGCATCCAGAAGCAGCCCGGCAGTGCCACGGTCGGCCTTCCGTTGCAGCCGTTGCGGCCCTTCCTGCGCACCGTCGCGGACCGCTGTCGGGAGAAGGGGCCGGGCGAAGTCGATCGCTTGCTCGGCCGACGCGGCCCGGTGCTGGCACTCTACGAGCCATCTCTCGCTCTGGCCGCAGGTGAGGCAACATGGCCGGAGCCCGCGCGATTGGCTCCCGATGCCGCCCGCCGCCGTTTGCTCGACTATCTACTGCAAACCTTCGAAGCCATGGCGCGGGAGCGGGCACTGCTCTTGATCCTCGACGACCTCCAGTGGTGCGATGAGCTGACTCTGGCCTTTCTGCGGCATTTAAGTGGCGGCCGAGTTCACGAGATCCCCTTGTGCGTCCTCGGTACCTACCGCACGGAGGAACTCGACGAGGGACTCGGCCAACTCGTCGAGATGCCGGACACCGAGGTCTGCATGCTCGACCGACTGGATCAGCCCAGCATCGGCCAGATGGTGGCCGACATGCTGGCGCTGGACGAGCCGCCCGGTGAGTTCATCCGGTTCTTGTTCCAGGAGTCGGAAGGCAATCCCTTCTTCGTTGCCGAGTACCTGCGAACGGCGGTCGCTACCGAAGTCTTGCAGCGCGACGAGCATGGAGGCTGGCGATTAGCCAGTGTCAGCCGCGACACGTACGAGTCGCTAGAGTTGCCGCACTCGCTGGCAGAGCTCGTCGCGCTGCGACTCGAAGGCCTGTCCCGAGACGGCCAACAGATGGTGGAGATCGCTTCGGTCCTCGGCCGCGAGCTCGAAACCCATATCCTCGAACGGGCCACCGGTCTGGGGATCCTGCCGCACTTGGAGGCCGTCCAGGAGCTGTTGGCACGCCAGGTTCTCGAGACTGCGGGCTCCGGCAAGTTGCGCTTCCTGCACCACAAGCTACGGGAGATTACCTACGCTGACATCATCGCGGAGCAGCGCCAACGACTTCACCGCCGAGCCGCCGCAGCGATCGAAGGCGAAGCGACCGGCCGCACCGACTTGGAAAAGCATGCCGACCTCGGACACCATCGGTCGCTCGGCGGCGAGCCTGAGAAAGCGCTCCATCACTACCGCTCGGCTGGCGCCCTGGCGACCGAGATATCGGCCAACACCGAGGCCATCCACTACTATCGTTCCGCTCTCGAACAGATCGATCGGCCGGGCTCGAACGTCACGACCGCCGCGAGCCGGGCGGCAGCGAGCGAGCTCCAGGGCAAGCTCGGCGCAGTCTTGGCATTGGTCGGCCGACAGGCCGAGGCTCGTCAGAGCTACAAAGCCGCAATCGATCACCTGACCGACGAGCAGCGGCTGGCCCACGCCGACCTGCAACGTGGCATCGGTAAGACCTGGGAGATCCACCACGAACATGCCGAGGCACTGCGTGGGTATGCTGCTGCCGCAGAGCAACTCGGCGACGAACCGTTCGCGCCGACCACCGCTTGGTGGAAAAGCTGGGTCGAAGTGCGGCTCGATCGCGCCTGGGTGCACTACTGGCGCGCCGAGACCAAGCCCATGCAGGCCCAGCTCGAGCTCGTGCGACGACCGTTGGAGGACCATGGCACGGCGCTCCAGCGGGCTCGCTTCTTCGATTTGATGGCTAATCTGGGTCACCGCCGCGAACGTTACCGGGCCTCGCGGCAGACGGTGGATTATTCCCGCCAGGCCCTCGAAGCCAGCCGCGAGGCCGGCGACCAGGTCCAGATCGCCGAAGCCCTCTTCGAGCTCGGTTTTGCCCAGTTCTTTCACGGCGATCTCCCGACAGCCAGCGAGACCTTGGCAGACGCCCTGAGCGAGGCGAAGCGCATCGGAGATCTCACCCGGCAAGTGCGTAGCCTGACCTACCTGACCTGGAGTCACCGACGGGCTCGGCGCCAGGATCTCGTGGCCGCCCGAGCCGCAGAGTGCCTGCAATCCGCCGAGGAGAGCGGCATCGCGATCTACGTTGCGACCTCCCTCGCCCACCTCGCTTGGGTCGACTGGCACCTGGGTGAGCACGCCTCGGTCGAGCGCCGCTGCCGGGAGGCCCTGGCCACCTGGCACAACAGTAGCGTCGCCTTTGCTTTCCGGTCGATCGCTGCGTTACCCCTGAGCTCCGTCCTGCTGGCTCGCGACGAGTTGGCCGAACCGCTCGATCTGATCCAAGCGGCCCTGGCCCCTTCCCAGGGACGCCTGTCCGATGAGCTGAGCGGAGCGCTCCATGAGGCGCTCGAGCTGGGACACAGCCAGCAGCACGCCGCCGCGCGAGAGTCCTTGGAGCGCGCCATCGTGCTGGCCGACGAGACCGGATATCTGTAGCGCAGACGAAGAACCGAGGCCCACCGACATGGCAGAAATCGTCGTCCTACGGAACCGTGAGATCATCTCACGCACCGCGCTCGACGAACGCGAGGTTCAGGTCGGCCGCCTAGCCGACAGCGACATCGTCATCCCGAGTGGCCGTGTGTCGCGCCGGCACGCGCGGGTCTTTCGGCGCGACGACACCTTCATCTTCGAAGACTGCGACAGCGCGAACGGTTGTTACCTCGGCCGCGAGCGCGTCCGGGAGCACCGACTCGCCCACGGCGACGCGATTCGCATCGCTGGCTACGATCTACTGTTTCAGGCCGACGGCAGTGATCCCCCGGGATCCGAGCCGGCGACAGACGAAGGCCCCCAGGCTAGCCAGGCGCTCGCCTCCGGCGACTGGTCGTTCCTGCGCTCCGCCCTGCTGGACCCGGCCGCCGCACGCAAAGACACAGACCGCTTGCAAGCGCTGTTCGAGATCAGCCGGACGCTGGATGGGGCCAGTGACTTCGATTCCGTGCTCCGTCAGATCATGGATCGGGCGATCCGCGTCATGGGCGGCGAGCGCGGCTTGCTGACCCTGGTGGATGCGGACGGCGAGTTACGGGTACGGGTGGCGCGAAGTCTCGAGGGCGACATCTCGGACGTCGACCAAGAGACGGTCAGCCGTAGCTTGATGCAGCAGGTCCTGGAGACGGGCCGGCCGATGGTCATCTTCGATGCCCAGTCCGAGGAGTGGGGGTCGAAGAGCGTCCTGGAGCACTCGATCCACTCGGCCATCTGTGCCCCGCTGATGACTCGCGACGCGGTCTCCGGGATCATCTACGTCGATCACCGTAAGCGGCCACGCGCCTTCACTGAGCAAGATCTGGCTTTCTTCACCACTTTCGCCATCCAAGCCAAAGTGGCGATCGACAGCAGTCGTGCTTATTGGGAGCTGGTCGAGAGCCTGTTCCAGGCCTCCGAGGACTTCGTCGTCGTTTGCTCACCGACGGGCGAAGTCACGCAGCTCAATCGTGCGGCCGCCCGATTGATCGGCCGCAGCGCCGAAACACTGCAGGCGCGCCACCTGGCTGATCTGATGGTGGCGGAAGACCGAGATCGAGCCGTCGCGCTGTGCCGCGAGACCATCCTTCGCGGAGTCGTTCCCGGAGAAGAGCTGGGGCTTGCCGCGAGTGCCGGACGGGTCATACCGCTCAGTATCTCGGGCTTCGCCTTGCGTGATCGGTCCGGCAGCCCCATCGGACAATGCTTCATCGGCCGAGATCTATCCGAAGTCCGCCAGCTGATCGCTCAGCTGGAACTGCGCAACCGCTTCATCCGGAAGACCTTCGGCCGCTATCTGAGTGACGAGATCGTCACCGACCTACTCTCTTCGCCCGAGGGACTGAAACTGGGCGGGGAGAAACGTAAGGTCACCATCATGATGACCGACCTGCGAGGCTTCACCAGCCTTTGCGAGCGTCTTCCCGGCGAGCAAGTAGTGCGTCTCCTCAACCACTACCTTGGCGCCATGGTGGACGTCATCACCCGCTACCAGGGGACGATCGATGAGTTCATCGGTGATGCGATTCTAGCGATCTTCGGGGCGCCTACGCAGAGGCAGGACGACGCGGTTCGGGCCTCGGCCTGCGCCATCGAAATGCAACTCGCCATGCGAGCGGTCAATGCGTGGAACGCGGCTCAGGCTCTGCCGCGGCTCGAGATGGGTATCGCCCTGAACACAGGTGAAGTCGTAGTGGGCAATATCGGATCCCAGAAACGCTCCAAGTACGCGGTTGTCGGTCGGCAGGTCAACCTTACGGCGCGCATCGAATCCCACACCGTCGGCGGTCAGATCCTCATACGCGACAGCACGCTGGCAGAAGCCCCCGAGGATCTCGTCGTCGGCGAACGATCCGAGCTCGCGCTCAAAGGCATCGAAGAACACATCACCGTCTACGAGATGCTGTCTGTCGGTGCCCCGCACCATCTCTCCCTCGAGCCACCTCGAAACGATCTCGTCGACCTCGCCTCGCCTCTTCGACTCGGCTATCGAGAGCTAGAAGGGAGCGCGGTGAGTGATCGACTCAGCGCAGCGACCCTGGTGCGGCTCGGGGAGCGTGGCGCCGAGCTGCGCAGTGCCACCAGGCCATCGCGGTTCGGCAATCTGAAACTCCTGGTGCCGGCCGGAGGAAAGAAGACCATCGATGTTTATTGTAAGGTCACGACGATCGTTGACCTTGACGAGCCAGGCTTCCGGGTGCGTTTCACCTCGGTCCCGCCGGAAGCCGAGGACGTCTTTCACCGATTGAAGGCACAACGCCGCCAAGGGAATTCCTAGGCGGCAGCGCCGTGCTCCCGGCCAGCACGTCGCCGCCTGTTATCTTGAGGCGCCCGGGATGACAGAATCTCGGTCCAGGAGACTCCTCGTGTCGCCCTCGTCATTCCTGAAACAACTCGCGCAGCGGATCCGTACCTTCGATCACCCCGTGATCGAACGCTTGTTTCCTCCGTTGCGGATCGCTTTGTCGCCCACCAAGGCGCTGGCGTTGCTGAGTCTGAAGCAGGTTCGCGCCGAGAATCGCTTCGCCTTCCACCTGGTGAGCTGGGCGACATTTTCCAGCTTTCTGATCCTCGCCAATCTCTTGATCGACGGACCGGGAGACTTCTGGGCGCCGATACCGGTGGGGTTGTGGGGCATCGCAATCGCCTTCCACGGTCGCCGGGCTCTACGCACCCGGCGCCGACGCTACGAGGCCGAACACAGACTCCTGAGGCAAGCAGGATCGAGCGAAGAAGAGACCGATATCGAGCGCCTGCGTCACAAGCTTCTGCGGGCCAGCGAGGAGGCCCGTGAGGTCTTGCGCTCCGCCAACCCGGACGTCGCCGCCGAGATCTCGCACGGCGAGACCGAAGCGCTGGCCGTCGTGGCTTGGCTCGACCGGGCGGAGAAGCTGCTGGGCAGCACCCGGTCCAACGACGATCTGCGCCGTGACGCGGCCCGCAGACTGTCGGAGCCAGGGCAGGCCCATCGGCACGAGCTCGAACGCCTCGTGATGGAGCTCGATCGCACCGATAGCCGACGCGCCGCCCTGGAAGGTGAAGCCGCCGAGCGCCGCGCCAAGGTCGAGTCCTTCATACTGGCGATCGAAAACGTCAAACTGGCCCACGGTGGCCGCCCGGAGAGCGCCGGCGACGTGCCCTCCGCCGTCGAAGCCTCGATCCGCGAGCGCGTCGCGTTGCTGCGCGAGCCCCACACAAGCCGCTTGCAAGAGGAAGTTCAGCTGGCACAGGACCTCCAGCGCTCGATCTTGCCCGCTGCCGCGCCGGAGGTCACGGGCCTGCGCGTGGCCCACATCTATCGACCTTCGAGCGAGGTCGGCGGCGACTTCTACGACTTTTACCCCACCGACTCGGGCCGGTTGCTGATCGCCCTCGGCGACGCCAGCGGACACGGTCTCGACAGCTCGATGGTGTCGAGCATGGCCAAGAGCGCCCTCTACATGCAGGTCTCGGCTCGCCGTGCTCTCGACGAAATTCTCGTCGAGCTCAATCAAATGATGTTCGACACTCTGGATCGCCGGCGGCTGATGACCTTCACCCTGCTGGAGCTCGACCCTGAGCAGCAGGTGGTTTCCTGGGTCAACGCCGGACAGGTCTACCCGCTCTTGCGCCGCCAGGGAGAGATCCTCGAGCTCGATCAACCCGGTTACCCCTTGGGCGTGCGGCGACAGACACGCTACGAGATCCGCCAGCTCGAGCTCGAGCCCGGCGATCTGCTCCTCCTACTCACGGACGGCTACTTCGAAGCGGCCGACGCCAGCGGCGAGCCTTACGGCTGGGATCGGCTAGCGGATCGCCTGCGACAGCTTCCCGAAGCCGAGCCACAGGCCCTCCTCGAACATCTTGTCGGTGATCTCGACCGCTACCTCGGCACCGCGTCGCCCCAGGACGACATCACCCTCATCGCCCTCGCGCTGACCCCATGAAACGCCTTTTCTATCGTCCCCTCGAGGACCTCGAGGACCTGCATCGCCTGGAAATCAAAGTGGAAGGTAGCCGCAGGCGATTTCGGCGATTCTTCCGGCTGGCCATCGGGCTGGCGACATTCTTCCTCTTCATCGAGCTGGTGGCCGGCGGCTCGGGCGAACAGGAGCGGCCGGGCTGCGTGATGTTTCTCTTACTGATGGTACTGATCGGGACCTACGCCGTGCGTGCCCGGTATACCCGGCCGCGGGCCCTCGCCGCCCAGCGGCTCTTGTTTCAGCACCGCGGCCTGCTGCTCGACGGCCGCCGGCCGGCCGGTGTCATCGGCGAGGACATCACAGACTCTCTGCAGCGTCTCGAAGCTCGAATCGCCGCTCAACCGGCGTCGAGATCCGAGCTTGCCGGCACCTTGGTCCGCACAGAACAGGCCTTTCGAAGCGCCCTGCAGACTCTAGAGGATCTCCAGACACAAGACCGAACGGATTGCGAAGAGGCGATCGATCGCCAGTGCGCCCAGTTGGAGGCCTTTCGAGCCGCTATCAGCCGCATCGAGATCGACGACCTGCTGCAGGGAAGCTTGGCGCAGGACACGGTGCAAGCGCTCGAGCGCAGCGCCCAGCTCCTCGAGACACCCGGGCCGTAGACGGACCGGGGCCAAGCCGAATGCCCGGCGGAGCGGGCCCAGTCCTCGATTCCAAACGTATCCGGGTCCGAGAGATGAGAGGAGCGCGCAGCACTCGCCCCTTCTCATAAAATACCGCCATGCGACACTTCCTCTTCCTGATCCTCGCTGCCACGCAGACCCTCCCCCTCAGTGCGGCTGTGCCCCCCGAAGCCATCGAGCTACGCAACCGCGGGCTCGCCGAGCTCGAGAACGAGAAGCCGGAGCTGGCCGAAGAAACCTACCGCCAACTGATCGACGTGACGCCGAAGGACCCTCTGGGCTTCGGCAACCTGGCGATCGCCGAGCTGCGGCAACAGAAGAACGACGACGCCATGGCCTCGATCGAGCGTGCCCTGGAGCTCGCTCCTGGCCGGGCCGATCTCCTGGCGGTGCGCTCCGAGGTCCTACAGTGGAGCGGCGACCTGGAGGGCGCCCTACAGGTAATGAAGGAAGCTGCCGACGCGGCGCCGGACGATCTGGAAATCCTGCACGCCGCCTATCACCTGGCGACAACCCTGAGGACCGAGGCCTCGGCGGCGATCGGCAAGGACGTCTTGCGGCGACTGGCGCGCTTGCGGCCGGAGAATCTCTTCGTTCTTCTGCAGCTCGGCCGCCAAGCGATCGCCGACGGCGACCGGAGTATCGCTAGCGCAGTCTATCTGCGCGTCGGGCAACTGCTATGGCAAGTCGAGGAGATCGCCACCCGCGCCCTGGGGATGGTCACCACAGCGCTCGAAGGCGACGACCTCAGTGCCGCGCGAGTGCCGGCGCAACGATTGGAGAATGTGCTCAAGGTGAGCGCCATGTACCGCGAGAGCTTGCGCGAGCTCAAAACCGGTATCCAAGGCATTCCGATCCACCACTTCGTCGACGAGGCACCGACAGAGACCTTCGGCGAACCGCTCGATATCGAGCTCGCCGGCACCGCCCTCGACTCACGGGCTACCGCCGGTCGTGCCCTGGCGGTGGGCAACTTCGACGCCGACGGCAAGCCCGACCTCGCACGGATCAGGGAGGACGAAGCCGGTGGCGTGCTGGAGATCCGCCTCGCCGCAGGGGGATGGAAGGTTACCGCCGAGCATCCCACCGCCGAGCTGAAGGAGCTGTTGGCGGTCGACATTGACAACAACGGCCAGCTCGATTTGGTCGCCACGGGTGAGGACCGGGGCGCGGTGTGGCTCGGGGCGGGGGATGGCGGCTTCACCGCAGCGGACGAAGCCCTTGGCCTGGCGACGGCTGGCGCCTCAGCCATGGTGGCGATCGACTTCG
>JBCCGX010000044.1:0-19848 GCA_039029035.1 Acidobacteriota bacterium
AGCAGTCTTTTTCGCCGAGAAAGTCATGCCCGGGCTGCGGACCGCGCGCCCCGAAGCCGAGTTCCTCGTTCTTGGTGCTCACCCGAACCAGCAGGTCCAAGACCTGGCCGAGCTCGAAGGCGTCACCGTCCTCGGCTTCGTTGAGGACTACAAGCCCTACTTCTGGTCGGCCACCGCCTTCGTGTCGCCGCTATACCTCGGCGCCGGGATGCGAGTCAAAGTCCTCGAGGCCATGGCGTGCGGCGCACCGGTGATCGCAACCTCGCTCAGCATGAACGGCCTTGGCGCGAAAGATGGTCAACATTACATTCGAGCCGAGTCGGCCACCAATTTTATCGAGTCGGCAGTTCAGTGCATTGAATCACCGGCTAAAGTCCAACAAGTCGGCGACCAGGGACGTCAACTGATCGTCGAGCGGCACGGTTACCAGCGCAAGGCCAAAGAACGCGAGTCCATTTGGTATTCCGTCATCGAAGACTGGCAAGCGAACCACGACACTCCCAAGGCGCCTCACCCTCGGTTCGAGATCATCAAGTAGCTAGACTCGGCTTGTTGGCTATCAGTCTTGCTCGGCTATTCGAGCCTCGAGAAGAGACAACCTGGCGAGCTTCGCAGCCTGGCCGATTTGGAGCTCCAAAAATCGATCTTCTTGGCTCCCGAGCTGCTCTTCAAGCTCCCGAATCCGCTGCTTCTTTGCCCCGATCTCGCGAGCGAGCTCGGAATTGTCCGCCTTGACCTCTTCGACTTGATTGACCAGCCGCAACGCCCAGAGCGTGCGCTCGTCGAACTCGTCTTGCAAAGCCAGCAGCCTCTCGCCTTTTCGATCGCGCTGCTGCTCGACCTCGAACATGAACTCGGTGCGCTCGTCGAGCTCGCCTTGCAGTTCACTCAGGCGGCGTGTCTGCCCGCGCAGATGCTCGACCAAGGGCTGACGGGCTCGCTCCGGAGAGGCGAGCGGCGGATCGAGCAGCGCCAGCAGCAAGCCGAGGACGGAGCCCGCTGTCGCCGCACGCATCGTCACGTCCGCGATGCAAGCCTCCGCCAGAGCCAAGAGGCGCTCGATACCGGGAGGTGGCTCCGCAGGCTCCGCCACCTGAGCCACGATACCGGCCTCGGCCACCAACGCCTCGTAAAGCTCCCAGGCTTCAGGGGCGATGCGGTGGAGAATAGCATCGCAGGCCGCAGCTCCGGAGATGCGGTGCAACTCGCCATCAGCAAAGAGGCGCCCGAGCTCATGCGACTGCAGGTTCAGACCGAGTTGGTCGCCAACACGCCCGGCGAAGCCATCGACATCGCGGGTCAAGCCATAGATGTCTGCCAGCACGCAGCGTGACTTGTGACGACGGAAGAAATCGAGCATCTTCCGGTTGTAGGTCGTCCACGCTTCGAGCCCGACAAATGGGTCTGCCAGGACATCGAAATCGACCCCGCGACGCAACAGCGAGAGCAGCACGTCGATCGGATGGCGATAGACAAAGACGTAGCGCGCATCCGTCAATCGCTGGTCCCAGAAATCGAGAAAAAGCGCCGTGCGCGGGTCCTTGAAGCCCCACAACGGTTGCTCGCTTCGCGCTGCGATCAACTGCCGGACCTCTCTGTCAGCCTCTCCGTCCGGCGGCCCGAGAGTCGCCGGGTGGCGCACCATGACACTCTCTCCCAAACGATGGAGCAGCCGCTCGTGAAAGTCGAAGAGCTCCTTGTCTTCGAAGTAGCCGCGAGGATTGCCCTCATTCGGTCGCAGCAGCTTCTCGCCGAGCATCACGCCGGCCTGCTGCAGAATGCTGGCCACCAACGAGGTCCCCGACCGATGCATACCGGTGATCACCAGGACACGGGATTCAGCCATATCGCGAAGGGTCCTCGAAGTCGGTCGGCGAGCGCCGACCCGTTCAGATTCACGGCGCATCGGCCAGCCCGAAGACGCGCTCGGCGAATCCCTCGGACCGCGATTCTCGTATAGCTATGGTAGCATCGAACGCTGTCGCGGCAGGCTAGGAGCGCCGCGGCGACCCCTCACCCTCCCACCTGCCGGATTCTTCTATGTCTTTCATCCGACGCGCCTTCATAGCCTTCGTCGCCTCTGCCTCGCTGGCAGGAACCCTGCACGCCGATGTCGAAGTCAGGACTCTCGAACAAGACCTGCTCCTCGGCGACACCACCAAGGTCCACATCAACCTCTCCTTTGGCGACATCTCGGTCGAAGGCATCGACTCCAACCAGGTCGAGATCGAGATGGTCCTCGACTGCGCTCGTGAGAACATCGAAGCGTGCCGCACCCGGGCACGGCGGGTCCAGTTGGCGCCACGCATGTCCCAGAAGGAGCTCAAGATTCGCCTCAAACGCACCCCCTGGGCCCGTCTCAAGGGCATCAAGGCGCGGATGAAAGTGCGGTTACCGAGCCACGTCTCACTCGAAGTGGATGTCAAGAGCGGCAGTGTCTACATCACCGGCCTGACATCACACATCAATGTCGACAGCGGCGCCGGCGACATCGACATTCTCGGTCGCCGGGATCGCACCGCAATGGTGGACGTCGACAGCGGCTTCGGCAAGGCCGACCTTTGGCTCGGTGACGGGCGGGTCGAGGGCTCCGGGTGGCCGCGCTCGATCGACTGGCGCGGCTCCGGCGAAGCCGAGATCAACGTCGACCTCGTCGGAACCGGGGATGTCTCGATCCGACTCGAGTAGCCCTCCCTCCCCCGCTTCGGGCCCCCACGTCGTCCTGGTTGAGCCGCAGATTCCCTGGAATACCGGAAACGTCGGCCGAACTTGCCTGGCCACCGGTGCCCAGCTCCACCTGGTGCGGCCCCTCGGCTTCTCGCTCGAGGACCGCTACCTGCGTCGCGCCGGACTGGACTACTGGCAGCACCTCGCGCCACAGATCTGGCCCAGCTGGTCGTCCTTCGAGACCACCCTGCCGGAGCTCGGAGAGCCCTTCCTATTCTCGGCTGAGGGCGAGCTTAGCCTGTGGCAAGCTCGATTCCCTCGCGATGCGGTGCTGATCTTCGGCAGCGAAACGACCGGTCTGGCACCGGCCCTTCGCCAACAGCATGCCGAGCGCCTGCTCACCATTCCGATGCAGCCCGGGCCGGTCCGCTCGCTCAATCTGTCGACTTCGGTCGCTGTCGCGATCTATGAGTGGCGTCGCCAAGCAACGGCACCATGAAGCTCAAGTCTTCTTGCTGTAAGAGTTACAAGAAGAAGGGCAAGGCTTGTAAAGACTGCCCGGTGATGGCGCGCCTGTCCAAGAAAGCGCGGCGCAAGAAGCTCAGGAAGTTCAAGAAAAAACGGCGCTGAAGGCCCGCCACAGACCCCGTGTGCCGAGGGCCACGGCGACTGCCACCACCAGCCCCATAGCGATATTGGCTGTCTTGCCGTTGACCGCCTCTGCACCCAGCAGCCGGCGGTCGTTCATCACCAGCCACAAGAAGATTGCCACTACCGGCAACAAGACGCCATTCAGCGCCTGAGCGAGGATGATCGCCGGCACCGGCTTCACTTCCGCCAGGCCGAAGCCCGCACCCGCGGCGAGCACCCCGAGCCACACCGCTCGATAGCGCCACGAGTGGTCGCTCCACGCGGCATCGTCAGGGCCGTCGGCGAAGAGGCTGCGGGCAGTGATCGCCGCCGCCAGCGGCGCCGTCACCGCTGAGGAAAAGCCGGCCGCGAAGAGCCCCAGGCCGAAGAGATCACCCGCCCAACCGCCGAGGCGTGTCGCCAGGACTTCGGCCAGCCGCGGATAGGAGAACGCACCTTCGATCGCCGCGCCGACCACGACCACGGCCATCGAGATCAGGCCACCGAGAACGATGGCGACCCCCAAGCCCAGGCGGGCTTCGCCGAGGCTCTGTCCACGAGCGATGCCTGAGCCCAGGAAGAGGTTGTACGGCACCACCGTGGTACCGATCAATCCGAGGACCAACAAGCTGCCGTCCGCCGGTAAGGACGGTACGAAGAGACCGGAGACGACCTCTCGGATCGACGGCCGAAGCAACAAACCGGTGAGCAGGAAGGCGCCGCCCATGACCGCCACCAGAGCACCGAGCACCGAAACCACGAGGCGGGTCGAGCCGAGCCAGAGCAGGAGTCCGGCAAGGGCCGTTGAGATCAGGGTGAGGATCGGCCGCGGCAGGGCGCTGGCCAAGCTAGCCCCCTCGACGCCGCCCAGGATATTGCCCGCCTCGTAAGCTGCACAGCCGAGGACGATGGCACCGAGGACGAGCCAGAGCATGAGCACCGCCGAAGCTCCCTGGTGGAAACGGGCGCGCAGCGCCTCGCCCAGGTTGCGCCCGGACGCGATGGTCAGCCGGGCGCAAGCTTCTTGTAACACAAGACAAGCAAAGGTGGCGAAGACCAGGGCCCAAAGCAGACGGTAACCGTGGCCCGCACCGGCGCCGGCCGCGGTGGTGATCGTCCCCGGCCCAAGAAACGCCGCCGCAATCACCGAGCCGGTGAGAATAGGAAGAAAGCGCTTCACTCTTTTGCATGCAGGGCGAACGTCGCCCCAGGCTCCTTAGTGGACCCGTCCAGGCGACAGAGGCTTCTCGTCCTCGGTTTCGAAGGAGTGTGTGAGAACGAAAAAATAGGCCACGACCCGATCCTTCTCACTCTCTGCGATGAGCTCGAAAACGTGATCCTCGTCGTGCTGCCCAGCCACCCCCTGGACGTAGGTAATCTGCTCCGGGTCGAGCAAGAGCTCACCCATCAAGCGCTTGCCGCGCAAAACCTGCACCAACAGGGTCGCGTTGCCTTCGGTGGCGAAGTGCCAATGCAGATCGTCATCGTCATAGACCACCACCTCCGGTGTACCTGCGCGGAGAATGCAATTCGGGTGGGTAACGAGCCAGTTCCAGAAGGTATCGAAGGGCAGCGTGAAGGGAGGGTCCATAAGTGTGCTCCTCGGTCGAGGGCCGCTATCCTAACGCCTAAGGGCTCACACAAGAACAACTTCCGCTTTCGGCCGCCCAGGCATCCCCTCTTTCTGAGACACAACGAGTAAGATAGACAGGCTCCGATAGTTAGCGATCCGGACCGCCGTGAGGGCGGCTCCAGTGTCCTCCGTCCGGCGACTCCTCAACGTTCACTTCAGCGGTGCCGGAGGCATGCTTGAGGCTGACGTGCAAAAAGTGTAAGACCGTTCTCGAGATCCCCGAAGAGGTGACCCAGACACCGGAGCTGCGGGTCATCTGTCCGGGATGTCAGACGCGCTACCGCCTCAGGCCGCGCAAGGCGGTACCTGCACCTGCGGTCCAGGCCAAGGCCGCGCCCACCACCGCTTCTGCCGACCGAACACCCACCAACGCAGCGTCCACCCACACGGTGCCCTCCAAGGTCGTGCAACCTGGACCGACCCAAACACCGACCGTGCGCGACCCGGCCTCCCACGGCCAGCCTACGGCCAGCCCGCAACCGGTCGCAGCGGCCCGTTCGCCACACCCACAGAGCCTGACGCCAGCGACGCCGCTGCCGACCTCGGCCGCGCTATCGGTCGACCCGGCAGATGGCGAAACGGTCGTCGCCCGCCGGCCGGCCTTCGCCGGCTTGCCCGTCTTCGCCGATGGCGAGGTCCTCGCCGGGCGCTATCGGGTGGTGCGCTTCCTCGCCCAAGGCGGTATGGGTGAAGTCTACGAGGCGGAAGACCTCGAGCTGCGCCAGAACCTAGCGCTGAAGACCATCAGCGCCCACCTGGGCGGCCGCGACCAGGCGGCGGTGGAGCGCTTCAAACGCGAGATCGCTCTGGCGCGCAGCGTCACCCACCCCAATGTCTGTCGCATCTTCGACCTCGGCCAGCACCAGCCGGCGAGCCCGGAGGAGGGGATCGCGCCGCCGGCCGTGACCTTTCTCACCATGGAGCTGCTGCAGGGCGAGACCCTGGCCGACTGCCTCAAACGCCGTGGTCGCCTGGCGGTCGCCGAGGCCGGTCCTCTGGTCGAACAGATGGCCGCAGCCCTCCGCGCGGCCCATGCGGCCCAGGTGGTGCACCGCGACTTCAAGAGCGAGAACGTTTTCCTTGTGCCCAGCGACTCCCTCGCTGCCGGCCCCAAACGGGTCGTCGTCACCGACTTCGGCGTTGCCCGCGGCGGTGAAAGTGACCACTTCGCCTCCCAGGTCACCGGCGCCGGGATCGTCGGCACCCCGGCCTACATGGCACCGGAACAGGTGGAAGCGGGCGCCATCACGCCAGCGACCGATATCTACTCCCTCGGCATCGTGATGTACGAGATGGTCACCGGTCGCTTGCCGTTCGAAGGCCCCAATCCGCTGACCACGGCGGTCAAGCGGCTCAAGGAAGCGCCGCCGCCGCCCCATGTCCACGTCCCGGATCTCGAAGCCTGGTGGGAGCGAGCAATCCTTCGTTGCCTGGAGCGCGACCCGATGAAGCGCTTCGCCAACACCGACGAGCTGGTCGCCGCGCTGGAGCCACCGAGCCGGCGACCACCTGCCCCAACCGCCTCCGGGCATGGCGGATCATTCCCTGCGCCGACGCCCCTCGCCACCGCTGCAGCCGCGGCACCACAGACGGCCGCCCCCCCGCCGGCTACCGGCCTCCCGCTCGGTACCGCCGCAGGTAGCCCCGGCGCTGCGGACGTCGCCCCGGTCGCCACGACGGTCAATCCACTGACCCCACCGCCCAAACCGACCGACACCGGTCGCCACCGGCGCAGCTGGGGACTCGGCCTGGTCCTGCTGGTCGTCAGCCTCCTGTCGGCTGCCCTGCTGACTTTCAATCGCAGTCGCGAGGTCGATCGCAGCCGCATTACCCCGCGGCGCTCGGTCGCTGTCCTGGGCCTCAAGAACCTGACCGACGACGCCAATGTCGCCTGGCTCGGCACGGCGCTGCAAGAGATGCTGACCACCGAGCTCGCCCGCGGTGAAGCGTTGCGCACCATCCCGGGCGAGAACGTCGCCCAGATGTTGCGCCAGCTCGAGCTCGATCCCTCCGCCGGTGTTTCGGGCGCCGACCTGGCGAAGGCGCGCTCCCTTCTCGGCTGTGATTTCCTGGTGTCGGGCAGCTATGTCGGCCTTGGCGAGGCGGCGCGCGAGCTTCGCCTCGATCTGCGCTTGCAGGACGCTGCGCTCGGCACCACAGTGGCCTCCGTGGCACGCAACGGCCAACAGCAAAACCTCTTCGAGATGGTCGCCGGGCTCGGTGCCGAGCTACGCCAACACCTCGGGGTCGACGACGCGGGCAGTGGCGACGATCCCTTAGCCGGCTTGCCGGAGGAGCCCGAGGCGGCTCGGCTCTACTCCGAGGCGCTCGACAAGCTCCGTGCTTCCCAGCCGCGTGCCGCGAGAGAGATGCTGGAGCAAGCCGCGCGCCTGGCGCCGAGCAATGCCTTGGTGCACTCCGCCTTGTCTCAGGCCTGGGAGAGTGAAGGCTACGGCCAGCGTGCCGCGGAAGCCGCCGCCCGCGCCTTCGAGCACTCTTCGCCTCTGCCACGCGAGGACCGCCTGGCAGTGGAGGGCCGCTACCGTGAGGCGACCGGTGACTGGCCGGCGGCCGTCGCGGTGTACCAAGAACTATCGGACTACTTCCCCGATGATCTGGACTACGGTCTGCGACTGGTCGCCGCTCACAACTCCGGGCGCGACCCCAAGAGCGCCCTGCGCACCATCGACGACCTACGGCGCCTGCCGGCGCCGATCTCCGAGGATCCCCGGATCGACCTGGCGGAAGCCTCCGCCGCTGGCCTGGACTCGGATTTCAACCGCCAGCTGGCCGCCGCTCGGCGCGCTGCCGAACGGGCCCAGGCGATCGACGCCGGCCTGCTGGTAGCCCAGGCCCGCCTGGCCGAATCGCAGGCCCAGCGCGTTCTCGGCCAGTTGGAGGAAGCCGTCGACGCCGCACGCCAGGCCGAGGATCTCTACACCCAGCTCGACCACACCGCTGGCACGGTCCAGGCGGCCACCGCCCTGGCCAACGTCCACTTCGACCGCGGCGAGTTCGACGACGCCGCCGAGCGCTACCGTCAGGTGATCGACGATTACCGCCGTCTCGGCGATCAAGACGGCACCGCCTCGGGGCTCAACAACCTTGCCATGGTGCTCAAGAAGCGCGGCGACCTCGACGCTGCCCAGAACCTCTACGAGGAAGCCGCAGCGATCTTCGAAGCCACCGACGACGATCTTGCCATGACCTTCGCCCTCAACAACCTCGGTGTGCTACTGGTCGCCCGCGACCGCCTGGGCCAGGCGGCGACGATGTTCGAGCGCGCCCGGGCCGTGTGGGAGGAGCTCGGCAACCGTAGCGGCCTGGCTTACAGCCTGAACAACATCGCCGCCGTGCGCCACCTCACCGGCGACCTGGCCGAGAGCCAGGCTCTGCACCAGCAGGCCCTCACCATCCGCCGCGAGACCGGCGAGAAGAGCGGCGAAGCCGCCTCGCTCACCAACCTGGCCGAGGTGCTGCGTGACACCGGGGAGATCAGCCAGGCCGAGCGCCATCTGCTGCGTGCCATCGAGCTGACCGAAGAGATCGGTGATCGCTCGGCCCGGGCCCAGGCCCTCTATGGCCTCGGCCGCGTCCGCCTCGTCCGCGGTGCAATGGCCGAAGCCCGCGCGGCGCACGAAGAAGCCCTCGGGCTACGCCAGGAGCTGCAGGAGAGTCGTCAGGTGCTCGACAGCCAGGTCGCCCTGGCACGGCTCGCCCTGGAAGAAGGTGATGTCGCCGCCGCCGAGGTCGACAGCCAGATGGCGGTCATCGCCTGCCAGCGCCAGGATCGCCCGGCCGAAGAAGCCCGGGCCACCACCACCCTGGCCCTCGCCCTGCTGGCCCAGGATCGCGTCGAAGCGAGCCGTGAAGCCGCCGATGGTGCCTTGCACCTAGCCGAGTCCAGCGAACAGAAGGCGATCCACCTCGCTGCCCGCATCGCCGCCGCCCGCGTCCAGGCCGCCCAAGGTGAGGTCGCCGGCGCCCTCGCCGCCCTGGCCGAGATCGAGGCCGACAGCCGCGCCGCCGGCTACGTCACCGCCGGCCTCGAGGCCAACCTCGCCTGGGCCGAAATCGGCCTCACCAGCGGCCACGAATGGGAGGCCCGTCAGAAACTCGTCGCGATCTCTACCGAGGCCGCCGTCCGCGAGCTCGGCCTGCTGGCCGCGAAGGCGGGCAAGCTGTAGGAACGGTCTGGGCTCTTCTTCGGCGATCACGGACCGCAGCTGCTATGACCTTCCCTTGCCCTACCCTTTTGCACCACCGCGGAAAATCTGACCGGCATTCGACATCCGATGACGCCGCAGGGCCCGCAGGCTGGCTGGCTGCGCTCCAAACGGCGATCGAGCGGGGATCGTGCGAGGGTGCACCGTGCCAACCCGTAATCGAGCCTCGATCACCAGTTGTGGGGTGACGGAACCCGACGATCGACGCTAGATCGCCTTGTGGCACAACTCCTTATGACCGAAACGAGCCTCGTTTCGGCTAAGTCACTCTGCACCAGCTGGCAATCGAGGTTCGTTTACCTGATGGTGAGATCAAACATCGCGCGATCGAGGCTCGAGTACACCCTTTGGCGCCGGCGTCGTTGACTCCTGTTCCACTTCGCGGCGGCTTTGCGCGTACTCCCAAGGACAGCGTATCCTTCACACCGCAGGGATCAAGCTAAGACTAGCGTGACCATTCATCTCGCCCAAGCGACGCGGAGATCCAAGAGCAGGGGTTTCCACGCATGAGCTCCGTTCCGCCAACGCCGGAAAAACTGGGCTCCTATCGCCTCGAGTCCCTCCTCGGCCGCGGCGGAATGGGTGAGGTTTTTCTCGCCTGGGACGAGCGCCTGGAGCGCCATGTGGCGGTGAAACGGATCTTGCCGGACCCGCCGCCGAACGAGCAAGCACGCATGCGGTTCCGCCGCGAGGCGCGGGCAGCCGCGCGCTTGAGCCACCCGGCGATCGTACAGGTCTTCGAGCTCCTGGAGGTGGAAGACGGCGACTGCCTGGTGATGGAGTATGTGGAGGGGCGCAGTCTCGTCGAGTTTGTCGCCCTGGGGCCGATGGAGTTAGAAACGACGCTGCGCCTCGGTGCCGAGATCGCCGACGGCCTGTCGGCGGCACACGCCAAGGGTTTGATCCACCGCGATCTCAAACCCGAGAACGTTCGCGTCACGGACTCCGACGGCCGCGCCAAAATTCTCGACTTCGGCCTCGCCCGCCTTTTGTGGAACGAGGCGATGGAAGGTGACTCCCTGGCCGAGGCGCTCACCCGCAGTGGAGCGCTCGTGGGAACAGTGCACGCCATGTCCCCCGAGCAAGCCAGTGGCCGGACAGTGGATCACCGGGCCGACCTCTTTGCCCTCGGCGGGGTGCTGTACTCGATGCTCACCGGCCGCGCCGCCTTCCGCGGCAGCAATGTGCTCGACACCCTGCACCGGGTGACCAGCGAGGAGCCTCCCCCCCTGGCCGAGCTGCGGCCGGGGCTGCCGGGCGAGCTGATCGAGCTGGTGGAGGGTATGCTGGCCAAAGAGCCGGCCAGGCGACCGCAGAACGCCCGCCTGGTGGTCGACGCCCTGGAAGCGATCCGAAGTGCACTCAGCGACGCGACACCGACGGCCGCAACGTCGACTTTGCCGGTCTCCTCCCCTTTACCAGCCCCTGCCTTCGACTCGGACGACGCCGAAGCGCCCACCGGTGAGATCCCCGATCCGCGCCGCGCCGCCGCCATCGAGACCGTGGTGCGCACCCTGCTGCTGACCGATCTGGTGGGCAGTACCTGCCTGGTCGAGTCGCTGGGGGATCAACGTGCAGCCGAGGTCTCGGCGCGGCACGATCGCGTCGCCCGCGATCTGCTGGTGCGCCATGGCGGCCTCGAGATCGACAAGACTGACGGCTTCCTTTTCCTCTTCGAGCGCCCAGTGGCCGCCGTCACCTACGCTCTGGCCTACCACCAAAGTCTGGCCGATCTCACGGCCGAGCTTGGCGTGAAGCTCGCCGCCCGCACCGGCTTGCACCTGGGCGAAGTCGTGCTGCGCGAGAACTCGCCGGAAGACGTCTCGCGCGGCGCCAAGCCGCTCGAGGTGGAAGGCCTGGCCAAGCCGATGGCGGCGCGTATCATGTCGCTCGCCGGCGGCCGCCAAACGCTGCTCACCCAGAGCGTCTTCGACCTCACTCGCCGCGCCGCCGTCGGCGACGGGCGCTGGGACGAGGAACTGCACTGGCTGGCCCACGGCGGCTACTTGTTCCAAGGGGTCGAGGAGCCGGTGGAGGTCTACGAGGTGGGGGTGAAAGACTTCGCTCCCCTGGCAGCGCCCCCCGACTCGCCGAAGGTGCGGCGGGCGGTCTCGGTGTCCGCTGAGCTGATGCTCGGCTGGCGTCCGGCCTCGGGTCAGGCAATCCCCCGCCGCCCCAACTGGCTGCTGGAAGAGCGCCTCGGCGAAGGCGGCTTCGGCGAGGTGTGGCTGGCGCGCCACGAGTCGGGTGAGAAGCGGGTGTTTAAGTTCTGCTTCGAGGCCTCGCGGCTGCGTGCTCTCAAGCGCGAAGTGACTCTCTTTCGCCTGCTCAAGGGCGCCCTCGGCCACCGCGACGATATCGCCCGGGTGCTCGATTGGAACTTCGACGCTGCCCCCTTTTTTCTGGAAGCCGAGCACACCGAAGGCGGCGACCTCGCTACCTGGGCCGAGCAGCAAGGTGGCCTGGCGGCGATACCCCTCGCTACTCGGGTGGAGTTGGTGGCGCAGGTGGCCGACGCTCTGGCGGCGGCCCATTCGGTCGGAGTGCTGCACAAGGATGTCAAGCCGGAAAACATCCTCGTTACCCAGGGTGTCGATGGCCGGCCGCGGGTGCGCCTGACCGATTTTGGCGTGGCAGCGTTGGCGGACCGCTCGCACTTGGAATCCCAGGAGATCCCCGCTCTCGGCTTCACCGTGACCCTGACGGAAGAGGATTCCACCGCCGGCAGCCGGCGCTACCTGGCGCCGGAGCTGCTGGAGGGCAAGCCGGCCTCGGTGCAGGGGGACCTCTACTCCCTCGGCGTGCTGCTCTACCAGATGGCGGTGGCCGACTTCTCCCGCGCCCTCGCACCCGGCTGGCAACGCGAGGTGGAGGACGAGCTGCTGGCGGAGGACGTTGCTCTCCTGGTGGACGGCTCGCCGCAGCGGCGGCCGAGCGGCGCCGACCCGGTAGCGCAGCGCCTGCGCGCCCTGGAAGCGCGCCGCGCCGAGCGCCGCGACACCCGGCGGGCGGCTCGTCGTCGCAAGCAGCTACGCTTCGCTTCGGCGGTAGGAGCGGTGCTGCTCGTGATGGCCTCCGGGCTCCTTGTCCAGGCCCACTTCGCCCGCCGCCAGGCCGAGCAGTTGCAGGCCCGGGCCGAGAACGCACGCGAGCAGGCGGAGGGGCTGATCGGCTTCATGCTCGGCGACCTGCAAGAGAAGCTGCAGGCGATCGGCCGCCTCGACGCGCTGGAGGGTGCGGGCAAGAAAGCGTTGGAGTACTTCGAAGGACTGGAGGCGAGCGACCGCACTGCCGAGACCGTCGCCAGACAGGCCAAGGCCTTGCACCAGATGGGTGACGTGAAGATGGCCCAAGGGGATCTCGACGCCGCCCTGGCGCTCTTCGAGCGCTCCCTGGCCCAAACCCGGGAGCTGGTGGAAAGGAATCCGGAAGATACTGACGCGCTCTTCAAGCTCGGGCAGAGCCACTTCTGGGTCGGCAACGTCCATTGGCGGCGGAGTGACCTCGAGAACGCACTGCAACAGTTTCAAGCCTACCTGTCTGCCTCTTTACGCTTACACCAGAACCAGCCAGAAACCCCTGAATGGCTGCTCGAAGTGTCGTTCGGCCACACGAACGTGGGCGAAGCCTTCCTGCAGCGCGGCAACTCTGGCCTGGCCTTCGAGCACTTTCAAAGAGCCCTCGAACCGCTTCAGAAGTTGGTCGCGCTCGAATCTTCGAAGCCCTCCTCCCGGCGCCGCTTGGCCGATGCCCATCTGCGGCTGGGTTACCTTCACTACCGCCATGGTCGCCCCAAGGAAGCCCTGAGCCAGGGACTCAACGGCTGCGAAATTCTCCGCACCCTGGTTGCCGAGAGTCCCAGCAACGTCAACCTGCAACGCCAGCTCGCAACCGCCCATGATTTCATGGCATCGCTCCAGCTTTTCTTCGGTCATCTCGAAGCGGCTCTTTCTCACAGCCAGTCTAATCTGGCCATATGGGAGAAGCTCACCTCCATCGACACGCAGAACATTGAATGGCAGGAGCTCTTATCGATAGCCCAAGTCTTGAATTCCGAGCTGTTGGGCTACATGAATCGCCGGCACGAGGCTGATAGCTATCTTCAGAAGGCCCTGGCCAAATCCGGCGAAGCGGACGACGACCCTCGCAGGCTACTCGTCCGATCACAGGCTCTCAGCCTAATGGCTCGTCAACAAACCGTGCTGGGAAACAAGGAAAGATCGATCGCGGCAGCTCGACGCGCCGTACGGTTGATCCAGCCTATCGCTGAAGGCTCCGACACTCCCAGGTTCCTGCGCCAATGGGTCGATTCCCAATTGGCCCTGGGCTGGGCCTTGGGTGGAGCAGCCTCGGAGCATGAAGCCTCCTCGGCTTTTCGAAGCGTCAGATCCATCATGGACTCTCGGTTCTCTGAGAGAAGCCCGAAAGACGACTGGCGACTCTTGAATGCTCATCTCGGCCTCGGCGAGATCGAGCAGGCCCGAGCACTGGCCTATACTCTGCTCGGCATGGGGCTTCAACATCCAGAATTCCTAGCAAAACGTGATGCGCTGGGAATATAAACACCGACAGTAACCGGAGGAAGAAGAAATGCCTGAGATCAACCACAAGACGAACCTATCTATCAATTGCAAGCTGACGAAGAACAAAAAGCCAAAAATCGACACGAGTTCGAGCAGCTCAGTCAAAATCACTCCAGAAGCAACCACAATAACCATCACCGATGGAACAGCTGGCCCGCCAGTTGATCAACCCCACTCCCCTACCTCAAACCCCTACTTGCAGCTCTACGACAATAGTAACAATACTGTTCAGTGGACGCTTCCCTCGTACACCAAAGGCATCAGTGATTGGCGAACTAGCACGAATATCGTGGGAGTCGTTATCGAAGCACCATTGGCCCCAGACATCATCAACCATCCCGGAGGCTTGGGGTTAGGCCTGCCCAGTACCGCTGTGGGCGAGTCCTACGAACCTTCGCCATGGGCCGGGCCGAGTGGACTCGAAGGCGGTTCTACCAGACCATTTCTGTATCTTTTCTCAGGCAACACAGGCGCCTTGCAAGTTCAGCAGGATTTATTTTTCTCTATCGACGCCTCCGGCGAGCGGTCCAAGATTCAACCTCGGACAATCGATGGGCCTACAGAACAAACGTACTTTCCATTCAACTATCGCATCTATTTCTACTCCCCGAGCGTCGGCGTCTGGTGGGACGATCCGACGGTGGACCTGGATCCTTTTTCCATCGACCACCGATGAGTCACTTGATCGCAGCCTGCACGGAGAGCACCCTGCATAGACCCCATTTCCCTCTACGCGTCTCCGGCCGTTCCGTCAGGGCACTCCCTCGACTTCGAGGGTGCTCTCGTCGGAGATCTTCGCCTTCAGCACGACCCGGAAGTTGCCGTCAAGGCCGCGCGAGTTGGTACCCTGGCGGGCGCGGCGCTCGGTGTGCACCAGGCAGCCGCTGACGTCGGCGTCGACGAAGGAGCCTTCGGCACCCTCGATTTCGACGCTACAAGGGGATTTGAGCCGTACTCGGGCTTCACTGCGGCCTTCGAGAATCAGAGTAGGGTTGGGGTGCCGAATGGTGGTGAGGTCGAGATCGAGGCGGGTGTCGGTGAGCTCGGAGAAGGCGATCTGCTGCAAATCGCTGAGGGTGAGATCGGCCTGGCTGGCCTGTAGTTGCAAACGCTGGGCACCTTGGACTTCGAAACGCGAGCCGTGGACTTCGGCTCGCACCAGTCCGTTGACGCCGACGAAGCGGCCGACCGCTCCGGCGCGCAGGTTGGCAACAACCGAGCCGCGCAGCGCGTCGAACGCGACCTCGGCATCCTCCGACACCTCGAGCCGGAGCTGCCCCTGCGTCCCGTTGCTACTGACGGTGCCGCCGCGGAGATTGAACTCGAGGCTGCCCCGCGTGTCTTGCAGAGTCACAACCAAATCTTCGCCACCCAGCTTGAAGGGCGAGGCGACGGTCGATCGCGCTTCGATCGTCGAGCCTCGGGCCTGCAAGTCCACCGGGCCGCGCCAGGTCTCTAGCTGCACCTGGGCATCATCCACTTCACCGTCGCAACGGCCAATGCCGCGACGCAGCACCAGGCTGCCACCCTGCACCGAAAGGTTGACGTTGCCCCGCGTCTCGTCGAGCCAAATCTCGCTGTCACGGGCCGAGAGCTCGAGAATCCCCTGGTAGTCGTCGACTTCGGTTGTCCCCCCGGTCAGCTGAAGGCGTAGAGTTCCAGTTCCACGCTCGACGCGCACGAAGCTGTCGACCGCTTCGACCCGGGCACCCCGCAAGCCGACCAAGTTGAGACTCGACTTCTCGACCGCCAGGATCGGCACGAGATCCTGCATCGTTGCAGGGACTCTGCCCTCTCTCTCCCGGTCGGGCACCTCGTCTTCTTCGTTGTCGAAGTCTTCGTCGTTCTCCTCGTCCTCGTCATCTTCCTCGTCTTCTTCCTCGACCTCGTCATCTTCCTCGTCTTCGTCGTCCCCGCTGTCGGCCCCGGCATCAACCGCGATATCGAGCTCGGTGCCGGTCACCTGCAGAGGCCAGCGTGGATCGATCACCAACTCGACTTGCAGCCGCTGCACCGGGCCTTCGGCTACGGGAGGTCGCCGGACGAGCAATTCGCCGCCGTCATCCAGCACCTCGAGATCGGCCACCACCGGCTTGTCAGCGGTCAAGGGGCGCGCCCAGAGAACCGAAACCTCGCCGGGGCGCAGGACGATGTCGAGCACCGCATCGTGCAGCTCGAGGGCGACTGGCCCTTCGACCAGCTCGAGCTCGACCGGCAGCTCGAAGACCTCGGCCGTCGCAGGTGTCAGGCCGACAGCCAACGGCAAGAGGCCAACAGCCAACAGCAAGCGGACGGCGGCGAGCTCGCGAGGTGCGGTCAAGGGTCTTGCCCAGGTCCTAAAGCCAAGTAGGTGCTTCCGGCAGCGGCAGCCGAGTCCAGATCGGCAGGTGGTCACTGACACGGAAATCGTAACGCCGCACGAGCTGGTTGGCTTCCGCTTTGGTCAGGTCGTAGAAGCTCTTCTTGGCCACCGCCTGGCTGAACAGCTCGGTGAAGTTGAAAACGCCGTAGTCCGGCCCCCCTGGCGCACCCCAAACCTCTGGGTTCACGTGGCCTTCTTCCTTGGTCGCCGCCAAATCGAGACGCGGGTCGTTGTAGAAAGCACCGAGCTGATCGAAGGTCTGATTGAGCTTGGCGTTGGTACGAAAAACCGTGCCCTCGGGCTGATGGATCTGCTGTGGTTTGGGGTGCGGAAACATAAAGGGCAAGACCAGTTTGAGATCCTTGAGCCCGACCCGCGCAGCGGCGGCTTTGACATTCCGCGCCACGCGCTCACGGTCCCTCTTCGGATTCTTGAAAACCAGATTGAGGTCGCCGAAGAGGACGACGTTGAGGTTCTGGTCCTCCCCCGCCTTGACCTTGGCCAGCATCCACTCGAGCAGGGCCTGGGCTTCGAAAATCCGATCGTTCTTCGAGTCGCCGTAATGCAGATGCGCATCGACGGCCAAGAACTCGTAGGGCTTCGAGCCCGGATGCCCGTGCACCTGGAAGCCAGCGGCAAAGGGAGTGCGGACGAAGGTCAGGAAGCCCGGCATCTTGAGGCCGCTCATCTTCGGCGGCCGCGGTCTCCGGCCGCCGCCGCCAGCGAGGTAGTTGTCGAGTGCCTCGTTGTAGGTCTTCCTCGCCTTGGCCAGCGGCCCGAGCTCCTTGTGGATGGCGTCGTTGTGGTCCGCCATGCGCTTGATGACCTCGGTGCGATCATAGGTGACATCGGAGACCAAGGCGGATCGCCGAACCAGGCTGCGGTTGTATAGAAACGCCAAGCGCTCGGCGTTGCCGGGCCGGCCGGGAAAGGCGCCGGTGGTGTCCGAATGGACGATCCCGTAGTCCGATCCCATCAACTCCTTCAGCTTCCACAGGCTCTCGGTGTCGCTCATCACCTCCTGGATCGCCAAGAGATCGAAGTGGCGGCAGACATCGGCCAAGAACTTGAACGTCGCCTCGTCACGCTCGCCGGTGGAGCCGGTTTTCACTTTGCCGAGCTTGCGGATGTTGAATGAGCCGAAGACCACCGAGCCGTACTGGCGCACTGGCAGGCCGAACGCGGTCGGATTCGCTTTCAGCTTCCGCCGAATCGCGGTCCATTCCTTGGGCGAAAATCTCGGCGCGGGCTTCTTGGCCATGGTGCGTCTCCTTGTTCTGCCGTCGCTCCCCGGGATCAACGCATCCTATCAGGGCTCCCCATCCCTTCCGCCGCTCGGGGAGGAGGGCTGGATGCTCCCGGCCCCCTGGCCGTACACTTGCCGGATGATGGACCCAGCCGTCGCCCTAGGCGCGCCGCCCACCGCGCCGCCCCCGAGCGGCCGCCGCCTGTGGCTCTTCCGCCTCCTTGCAACAACCCTTCTGCCGTTACTCCTCCTGCTGGCGGTCGAAGGCCTCCTGCATCTGGCTGGCTACGGCGACTCCAGCGCTTTCCTCGTGCCGATCGAAGGCCGCCAGGATGCTTTGACGACCAATCAACGCTTTGGCTGGCGCTTCTTCCCACGACGCCTGGCCCGCACCCCGCTGCCGCTGGAGATCTCCACGGACGGCAGAGACGGTCGACGCCTCTTCGTCCTCGGTGGCTCGGCAGCGCGCGGCACACCGGACTCGGCCTACAACTTCGGCCGCATGCTGGCCGTGCTGCTCGCCGATGGCTGGCCCGAGGAGCGCTTCACAGTACACAACACGGCGATGACCGCAATCAACTCGCATGTGGTGCGCGAGATCGCGCGCGACTGTGCGCCGCGGGCCGGGGACGTCCTGGTGATCTACCTGGGCAACAACGAGGTCGTCGGTCCCTACGGTGCAGGTACCGTCTTCGGCTCGTTCTCTTCTTACCTGCCGGTGATTCGCGCGACGATCCGGCTGCGGGCCAGCCGTATCGGCCAGCTGCTGGGCAACGTTCTGGGCCAGCCGGCGGCGGGGCCCGTGCAATGGCGCGGCATGGAGCTCTTCTTGGAGCAACAGGTCGCGGCAGACGATCCGCGGCTGGCCAAGGTCTACCGCCACTTCGAGCGCAACTTGACCGCCATCGTCCGGAACGCCCACCGAGCCGGCGCGACCACCATCCTGGTCACCGTTGCCGCCAACCTGCGCGATCAGCCGCCCTT
The DNA here is from genome assembly GCA_039029035.1 of Acidobacteriota bacterium. Classification (GTDB taxonomy): domain Bacteria; phylum Acidobacteriota; class Thermoanaerobaculia; order Multivoradales; family J023; genus JAAELT01. The sequence goes on from JBCCGX010000044.1 coordinate 18,332, forward strand.
CGCCTCCGCCCATCGCCCGGAGCTGACCGACGATGAGCGCCGGCACTGGCAAGCGCTCTATGCCACCGGGCGGCAGGCCTCCGCGGCGGGCGATGCCCCAGCAGCGCTGGCAGCGTGGCGCCAGGCGTCAGCTATCGACGACCGGTACGCCGAGCTCCACTTCCGCATCGGCCGGGTTCTCCTCGACCTCGGCCAGGTCGAGGAGGCGCGGCTCCATCTCAGCCGCGCGCGCGATCTCGACACGTTGCGCTTTCGCGCCGACTCGCGGATCAACGACACCCTGCGCCGAGTCGCCGAGGACGAGAGCGAGCGTCGTGTCAGCCTCGTCGACGCGGCGACCCTCTTCGCCGGGGGCTCGGCCGAGCACCCTCCCCTGCCCGGCAACCGACTCTTTCATGAGCACGTCCATCTCAACTTCGACGGCAACCTCGCCCTCGCCACGGCGGTCTACGAGCACCTGCAGAGCAACCTGCAGCCGACGGTGGTCCGGACCAAGACGGTGGGCCAGACCAAGACCGCAGCACAAGAGCAGGCCACTGCAGCGGTCGCGCGCCAGGCCATGGCGGATCGCCTGGTCTACACCCCCTTCGATCGGATCGACCTCGAGCGCGCCATCCTGCGCATCGTCTCCCGCCCTCCGTTCACCGGCCAGCTCGACCACGCCGCCGCAGTGGAGGGGCGCTGGCAGGCGGTCGCTCGACTGCAACGCGAGCTCGGCGCAGCCGCCTGGCCGGCCGCCGACGAGCTCTACCGGCAACGTCTGGGCGAAGACCCTGGCGACATGGAAATCCGCCGGCGCTACGCCACCCATCTACAGAACCGCCAACACAGTGAGCGGGCCGCCGAGCATTGGCGCATCCTGTTGGACCGTCTGCCCCACATCAGCGCCTGGCGGGCGGCCTTGGCGACGAGCCTGGCCGATGCCGACCGCGGTGAGGACGCCCTGATCGAGCTCGAGGGTCTCGAGCAGCGCGACGGCGAAAGTGCCGAGCTTTGGGTCAGCCGTGGCACCATAATCGAAGGTTTGGGGCGCGAAGGGGATGCCGCAGCCGCCTACGCCAGAGCCCTGGAAATCCATCCGCGGCACGATGCGGCGAGCTTCAACCTGGCGACCGCCGCTCTACGCCGCGGAGAGATCGAGCGCGCCGCCGACCTTTACCGCGAGCTGCTCGAGCACCATCCCGACTTCGCCCGTGCCCACCACAACCTCGGACGCTGCCTGGAAGAGCTCGGCCAGCACAACGAGGCCCTCGCCGCCTACACCCGAGCTCTCGACGCCGATCCGACCCTGGCATCGGCACACAACAGTCTGGGTCTGGCGCGGGAGCGTCGCGGCGACCCGCAAGGTGCCGCGGCGGCCTATCGCCGAGCGCTCCTCTTCGAGCCCGCTCATGCCCTGGCCCACTTCAATCTCGCCGACCTCGAGCTCGGCCGCGGCCAGGCTGCAACCGCCGCGAGCCACTACCAGCAAGGCTTGGAGCAACGCCCGGACAACGTGCAGGCTCGCTATAACCTGG
>JBCCGX010000045.1:0-19578 GCA_039029035.1 Acidobacteriota bacterium
AAAGGGTAGATGCAGGCGCCAAGCGCCGCTGGCGGCGAGGGGTAGGCTGCTGTAGGTCAGCTGACCATAGGCTCGATGCCGATGACGCCGGATGGCGAGTAGCGGTAGCAGCAAGGCAAATAGCAGGACCCAGGGGTCTTGAAGGTGCAGCGAGTCGCTCATCCGCTCGCCTCGACGGTGTTGGTATCAGACCTGTTTGCGTCAGAGCTGCTTGCCCCAGACCTGGTCGCCTCGGGGCCGTTCGCCTCGGGCGCCGGTGGCGGTGGTTGCAGGTCGGTGGTGATGCGTTGCCCTATCTCGAGTGCGACCTCCAGCCGGTCGCGAGTCAAGCCGGCCCCGACCGGCTGCTGAGCGAACTTGACCTCGTCACAATCGCGCAACAGCTCGACGGCGCTGTGCGCCACCTCTGACGCCACCGGTGTCCGCCGCAGGCGGTGCTGGATTTCGCGGGTGGTGCTCTCGAGGGCGCCGAAGCCGAGACTGCGGCCGAGGAAGCGCCGCAGACCGAGGCTCAAACCGGCATGGGCTGGCTCGGCCGTTGCCGGGTCGAGCCGGTGCAAGCTCTGCGAGAGCTCGGCGATCGGTGTAGCCGGCGGCCCCTCGACTCGCCCTGGGGCGTGACCCAAGCGGCGCGTAAGGCGCCAGGCCACCGCCAAGATCAAGCCGGCGAGGACCGCCAGCAGAAGGAGGAACCGGCGGTCGGGCGTCGCCCGTCGCGGCGGCGCGGCGCGGCGCGGCGAGATGTCCGCCGCGTCGTCGGGCAAGACGGAGGTGACAGTGAAGCGACTCGCACCCGCGCTGTCGATCTCGGTCAGAGCGCCGGCCAGCGGTACTGTAACGGTGATCGGTGGCAGAGTGACGTCGCCGGTAGCGAAAGCCGTGAGGGTTACGGTTTGGCGATACACCCGCCGCGCCCCCTGATCGATGCGCTCGATCGAGCCCACCTCGAGGATCGCCGCCGCGCCCCAGTTCGCCTGCCAGTCCGGAAAGCGCGGCGTGGTCGTCGGTTCCGGACCCGTCCACACCAGGGTGACACGCGCTTCGATCCGGTCGCCGACGGTGATCTCGGTCGGCGACAGATCGACCTGCAGCAGGCCGATCCCCTCGCGGCTCTGGGCACCGGCAGCGGCCGGCCCCAGTGCTGGCAGAAGGGGCAGTGCGAGCAGGAGGGGCAGTGCTGGCAGGAGGGGCAGTGCTGGCAGGAGGGGCAGCCACCCTGAAGCTCTCATCGAGTCAACCTCTTGCGGCGCATCTCGAAGAAGCGGACCAGCGTACCCAGGTAGGGCCGGTCGGTGCGGATCTCCAGGTGATCGACGCCGAGCTGCCGCACCCGGCGCAGCAGCTCATGGCGTTGGCGTAGGCGAGCCTTGGCATGCTCGGCGGCGTGGCGTCTGCCGCCGACGGTCACCACCCGGCCGGTTTCGGCGTCGCGCAGGACCACCGGGCCGCCGGCCGGCGGCCCATGATCGCTGGGATCGAAGAGCTCGATCAGGATCAGGTCGTGCCGTGCGGCGGCGGATTTGATCGCCGAGCCGAGCTGGACATCGAGAAAGTCGGAGATCAGGAAGAGGACCGAGCGCTGCTTCAGGGTCTTGAGCACCGGCCACAGGGCTTGATCCAAGTCGGTCTGCTTCGCCGCTTGGCGCATCAGCACTTCGCGCACGATCCGCAGAACATGGGTGCGCCGGCGGTCCGGCGGCAGAAAGACCTCCATCCGGTCGCTGAGCAGCGCCGCGCCGACCCGGTCCTGGTTGCGCACCGCGGCGAAGCTCAGCAGCGCCGTGAGCTCCGCCGCCAGCTCGCGCTTCAAGATGGTGCGCGAGCCGTAGTCGAGGCTGCCGGACACGTCGACCCCGAGGAAGACGGTGAGGTCGCGCTCCTCGATGTAGCGTTTGACGTAGGGCACGCCGGTACGCGCCGTGACGTTCCAATCGATCGCCCGCACCTCGTCGCCCGCCGTGTAGGGGCGCACTTCGGCGAATTCGACACCGCGGCCCTTGAACGCCGAGTGGTAGTCCCCGGCGACCCCTTGGTCGACCAGGCGCTTGGTCGAGATCTCGATCCGGCGGATTTTGCGGATCAGGTCGGTCGGTAGCTGCGACCGCCTGCGGGACGAGGCCTCATCCGCCGGAGCGCCAGCGCGGGACGCCTTGGGGCGGGCGCGCGAGAGGAAGCCGAACACCGGTTAAGGGACCGCGACGCGATCCAGGAGGCGGGCGACGACGTCGTCGGGAGTGATCTCCTCCGCCTCCGCCTCATAGGTGACGACGATGCGATGGCGCAGGATGTCGGGGGCGATCTCCTTGACGTCCTCCGGAATCACGTAGCCGCGTCCGCGCAGCAGCGCCAGACCCTTCACCGCCCGGGCCAGGAACAACGTGGCGCGCGGCGAGGCACCGAAGGCGATCCAGTCGGCTAGATCCGAGTGGCCCGCCGCCGCTGGCTCGCGGGTCGCGGCGATCAGCTCGATGATGTAGCGCCGGATCTTGGCGGCGAGGTAGACCTCGTCGGTCGCTTGCCGCAGCTGAACGAGCTGCTCGCGATCGAGGATCGTCGCGACGTCGATCGGCGACTCGACCAACATGCGGCCGAGAATCTCTTCCTCCTCGGCGCGGGTCGGGTAGGTGAGCCGGAGCTTCATCATGAAGCGGTCGACCTGCGCCTCGGCCAAGGGGTAGGTCCCCTCCTGCTCGATCGGGTTCTGTGTCGCCAGCACCATGAAGGGTTCGTCCAGCGCGTAGGTCACGTCGCCGAGGGTGACTTGGCGCTCCTCCATCGCTTCGAGCAGGGCGCTCTGCACCTTGGCCGGCGCCCGATTGATCTCGTCGGCGAGAACGATGTGATTGAAGATCGGTCCCTGGTGGGGCAAGAACTCGTTACGCTGGGTGTCGAAGATCAAGGTACCGATGAGATCCGCCGGCAGGAGATCGGGGGTGAACTGGATGCGTTGGAAGTCGAGGTGCAGAGTGCGCGCCAGGGTTTTGACCGAAAGGGTCTTGGCGAGGCCGGGGACACCCTCGATCAACAGGTGGGCTCGGGTCAGCAGACCGACCAGCAAGCGGTCGATCAAATAGTCCTGGCCGACGATCACTTTGCGAATCTCGGCCTCGACCCGCGCGAGCGTCCGCGTCTCGCTGGCGACCTCTCGGGGGCCTGTGCTGCTGGGTACTGCTGTGTTTGCCTCAGGATCCATCTAGAATCTCCGTCCTGTCTTGCCGGGTCCGGCGCGCCCGGCCATCGTATCGTAGCCCCTGGGCTGCCGCGATCCTTCTGTGATCATCTGTTGGGAGACGTTGCACCGCTGGGAGACGTTTAACCGCTTGGAGACATGAACTGTTGAGCCGTCGCGATCCACATCTCAAGAAGCGCCTGGGGCAGCACCACCTGCGTGACGGTGCTCTCTGTCGCCCCCTGATCGACGACCTGCAGCCGGCCGGCCGCCGCGTGCTAGAAATCGGGCCGGGCGGTGGGGTGCTGACCGCCGAGCTGCTGGCCTCGGGCGCCCGGGTCATCGCGTGTGAAGTCGACCTCGAATGGGCCGTTGCTCTGAGCGAGAGGGTGCTCGAGCAACGAGGCCAGCTCGACATCGTGGCGATCGACGCCCAGCGGATCGCCTGGGGGGCGCTGCAGCCGCCGACTTACGTCACGGGCAACCTGCCGTTCAATGTCGCCACGCGCTTGATCGAAGCCCTCCTACCGCATGGGGATCGTGTACCGCGGGCGGCTTTCATGGTGCAGAAAGAGGTCGCCGAGCGGATGGTGGCGCAACCCGGCGATCGAGCCTACAGCTCCTTCAGCGTTCTGGTCGCGGCCCAGGCCCGGGCACGGTACCTGGGCACGGTGCGACCGGGTAGCTTTCGCCCGCCGCCAAAGGTCGCGGCCGCCTTCGTCGGCCTGCGCCTGATGCCGCCACCCCTGCCGTCGTCACGCATGGCCGATTTCACCCGGCTGGTACGCCTCGCCTTCGCCCAGCGCCGCAAGACCTTGCGCAACTCCCTGGCCTCCGGGCTCGGCCGCGAGCGGGCGGAGACGATCCTACGGGCCGCTGGCTTGGACTTCACGTGCCGAGCGCAGGATCTCGACGTGGAGGCTTTCGTTGCCTTGTGCGAAGCCGTCCGCGAGCTTGGCGAGTGAACGGTGGTTTGAATTTAAAGTGTAGAAAATGCTAGAATTTATGGGGAGTTACAATCCTATCTCTCAAGTAGAGCTTCAGGTAGCGTTTCAAATAGGCCCGAGACTTTTGCCATGCCCAGCGTAGCCCGCAAGCCTTTTCCGCGTCTCAGTCTGTCGTCTGACAAGGGCAGCGAAATCGTCGGTATGGTGCTCACGGCTATCGTCGTGCTGCTGGCCGGTAGCCTACTGAGCTACCACCCGCTCGATCCCAGCGTCCTGCATCGGGTGACCGACGACGGCTCGACGACGCGCAATCTGATCGGCCCTTTCGGGGCCCACCTGGCGGCGCTGGCGATCGGCTTTCTCGGCCTCGTTGCCTTGCTCGTCCCCATCCTGCTGGGCTTCCTGGCCTGGAGCCGGTTGACTTGCCGTGAGATTCCGCCGGTCTCCGGCCGCTCTCTGGGGTTGGTGGCGGTGCTCTTTTCCCTGCCGGCGATGCTCCAGGTGCTGTTAGGCAAGATCGCCTGGCGTGGTGAGCTGCTCGATTCGGGCGGCGCGCTCGGTGTCGTCTTGACCGACATGCTGACGGCGCAGCTCAACCCCGGCGGCGCCTTCGTGATTCTGTTGACCGTCTTTCTCATCGGCGGCAGCCTGGCGGCGAAGTCGACCCTCGGCGACGTCGCCCGAGTGCTGCGAGGGCAGGCCCACGGCGTGGTCGAGAAGGTGCGTTTGACCGTCGCCCAACGCAGCAAGCGCACCAAGGAACGCTCGGCCCACCGGCGCGTCATCCAGCAGGCTCGGCGTAGTGCGGATAGTGCGGACCGTGGCGAGCCGGCGCCGAAGGCGAGCCCAAAGCCGACGATTCAGCGCAAGTCGCTGGAGACGGACGACGCCGAGGAGGCACCGCGGGTCGATTTGCCCCTGCGGGTGACGGAGAAGAAGGGCGTTGGCCGCTTCGCCGTCCGCAAGGTGCTGCCGGCGGGTGCCCCGGCGCCTTCCGAGGAGCCACCGGCGAGGGAGCCGGAGCAGAAGGAGATCGGCTTCGCCGAGGACGAGATGGCCCTCACCGAGCTACCGCCGGTCAATCTGCTGTCGACCGATCCCATCGGCAAGGCCCATGACGAAGCCGAGCTGGTGCGCCTGGGCGAGCTGATCCGCGAGTCGGCGGGCCATTTCGGCATCGAGGGTACGATCGAAGGCATCAGCCCCGGACCAGTGGTCACCGTGTTCGAGTTCCAGCCGGCGCCGGGGATCAAGGTCAGTCGTATCGTTGGCCTGCAGGACGATCTGGCGCTGGCCTTGAAGGCCGAATCGGTGCGTATCGAACGGCTGCCCGGGCGCTCGACCCTGGGGGTGGAGGTGCCCAACGACAGCCGCTCGATGATCAGTCTCGGGCACCTCCTGGATCACAACAAGTTCTCCAGCTCGCCTTCGGTGCTGACCATGGCTCTCGGGGTCGACATCTATGGGCGGCCGTACTATTCCGATCTCGCCACCATGCCGCACCTGCTGGTCGCTGGCGCCACCGGCGCCGGTAAGAGCGTCGGCCTGCAGAGCATGATCACCTCGATCATCTACAAGGCGACGCGCGAGCAAGTGCAGTTCATCTTCATCGACCCGAAACGGATCGAGCTCGGGGTCTATGCCGACATCCCGCACCTGAAGACCGAGGTGGTGGTGAACCCGAAGAAGGCGGCCAATGCCTTGCGATGGGCGGTGGCGGAGATGGAGCGCCGCTACCGGCTCCTGGCCGAGGTGCACGTCCGGTCGATCGGCTACTACAACCGCGCGATCACCGACCCCAAGGAGCGCAAGCGTCTCGCCCTGAAAGAGGGCGACAGTGAGTTCAACCCCGAAGACTTCAAGCCGCTGCCCTACTACGTGATCGTCATCGACGAGTTGGCCGACCTGATGATGGTGGCGTCGTCGGACGTCGAAACGTCGATCGCCCGGCTGGCGCAGATGGCGCGTGCGGTGGGCATCCATCTCATCATCGCCACCCAGCGGCCCTCGGTCGACGTGCTGACCGGCACGATCAAGGCCAATTTCCCGTGCCGGCTGTCCTATGCCACGGCGACCCGGCACGATTCGCGCACCATCCTCGATCAGGTCGGTGCGGAGAAGTTGCTCGGCAAGGGCGACGCCCTGTTCATGGCCCCCGGCACGTCGCGCATCTTCCGTATGCACGGGGCTTACATCAGCGAGCAGGAGACCGCGTCGTTGATCCGCTGGCTCAAGCGTCGCGGCAAGCCCGACCTCGATCTCGATGTGCTGAAGGCGCCGGAAACCTCCAGCGAAGGCGGTGGTGGCGCCGGCAGCGATGCCGACGATGCCCTGTTCGACGAAGCGGCGCGGCTGGTGGTGGTCGAGCGGCAGGCTTCGGCGAGCTATCTGCAGCGCCGCCTACGGGTCGGGTTCTCGCGCGCCGCGCGGATCATCGACATGCTCGAGGCGGACGGCCTGCTCGGCCCGGCGCAAGGCTCCAAGTCGCGTGAGGTTCTGGTGCCGCCGGACTACTTCGAAGAGATCGACCGTGCGCGAGCGGGTGAGGGTTAACGCTCCGGGTCACCGGGGGTGAGGGGCGCGTTGCGGACGATTTTTTTCGGCACGCCCGATTTCGCCGTTCCGACGCTCGCTGCCCTGGTCGCGGCGGGCTATACGCCAACCCGGGTGATCACCCGACCGGCGCGACCGGTCGGCCGGGGCCACAAGCTGCAGCAGCCACCGGTGGCCGAGTGGGCGGCGGACCACGGCCTCGAGATCCTGCAACCGGAGAAGGTGAACCGTCGGAGCTTCCGGGCCGAGCTCGCCGAGCTGGCGCCGGACATCGCGGTGGTGGTGGCCTTCGGTCAGATTTTCCGCCCCCGGCTGCTCGCTTTGCCGCGCCTCGGCTGCGTCAACCTGCACGCTTCGCTGTTGCCCCGGCACCGCGGCGCGGCACCCATCCAGGCCGCCTTGGCGTGTGGCGATACTCAGACTGGCGTCACGACCATGCGCATGACCGCGGGGCTCGACAGCGGCCCGATCTTGCTGCAAGACGAGCTCGCGATCGGTCCGGCCGAGACCGCGCCCGGGCTCAGCGAGCGGTTGGCCCGGCGCGGTGCGGACCTGGTGGTGGACACCCTCGATGGGCTGGCCAAGGGAGACATCGAGCCTAGGCAACAGGCAGACGATCTGGCATCCTACGCGCCGCAGCTGAGCAAGGCCGACGGCATTGCCGACTGGCAATGCACGGCGACAGAGATCTACAATCGGTTGCGGGCCTACGAGCCCTGGCCTGGCCAAGCCAGCGCGATGCATGGCAAGCGGGTGAAGATCCTGGCGGCACGCTGCCTCACAGGCGAGGCGACGGAGCCCCCGGGGACCTATGTCGGCACCCGCGAGGGGCTGCTCGCGGTCGCTTGTGGCAAGGGAACGCTGCTGGGCCTCGAGCGGGTCCAGCTACCGGGTAAGAAGCCGGTCGCGGCAGCGGATTTTGCCAATGGTGCGCGACTGGAGCCAGGAGAACGATTCGAGTGAGTCTGACCGCAAAATGCTATAGTGGCATTGAAAGTTCGAGTGACCGAGAGCCTTTGGCATGAGCAAGCGACGCGCTGTCGCTACGATTCCGCCGCGTCGACCCTTTCGCGGTCGCCGGCTGTCGCAGCGGCGAACTCCCGAGGACAATGTGCGCACCTGTGCGGCGTGGGTCGTGGAGCGTACGCTGGCGACCCGGGCGCCGTCTTCGGTTTTTCTCGACAGCGCCCTGTCGCGCTGTGACGAGCGCGATCACAACCTCCTGCGCGAGCTCAGCTTAGGAACGCTACGCTGGCTGCGACGGCTCGATGACGTCATCGCGCGCGCCAGCAACCGCCGGTTCGACGCCATCGAGCCGGCTCTGCGGGCACCGCTGCGGGTGGCGGCCTACCAGCTGCTGTTCATGGATCGGGTCCCCGCCCACGCGGCGGTCAACGAAGGCGTCGAGCACGCTCGCCGCCTGACCCATCGCGGCGGCGCGAGCTTCACCAACGGGGTCTTGCGGCGCATCGCCCGCGACCCGCAGCTCGCCAGCTGGCCGGTCGAAGAGCGCGACGCCAGTCGTCGCCTGGCGATCGAGATGAGCCATCCCGATTTTCTCGTTGCGCGCTGGGTCGATCGCCTCGGAGCCGACGAGGCGCACCGGCTGCTCGAGGCCAACAATCGGCCGAAGGCGATGCAGCTCTTGGCCTTTCGCGATCTCGGCGGGCGTGAGCTGCTGGCCGAGTCGCTGATCGATGAAGGGATCGAGCTCGAGCCCTCCGCCATGTCGCCGATGGGCTTGACCGTGCGGGCGGGCAATCCGTTGCACAGTGAGGCGTTTCGGCGCGGTGCCTTCTACATCCAGGACGAGGCCAGCCAGGCGGCGGCTCTGATTCCGCCGCCGCAGCCGGGCGAGAGGATTCTCGACGCCGCCGCCGCGCCCGGCGGCAAGACGTTCTCGCTCCTGGCAGTGGAGCCGGCGGCCGACGTCGTCATGGCCGACGTCTCACCCGCCCGTCTGTTTACTGTCCGTCGCAACCTGGTGCGGTTGGGCCGTCAAGTCTCGGTGATCGCGGCCGATGCGGGCCGGCCGCCGACCGAGAACCACTTCGACCGGGTGGTTCTCGACTTGCCCTGCACCGGCACGGGTACGCTGCGCAAGAGTCCGGAGCTGAAATGGCGTATCTCGGAGTCCGAGATCGGGCGCCTGCGGCGGCAATCGCTTCGCCTACTGGAGGGTATGGCGCCGCTGGTGTCCCCGGATGGGTATCTCGTCGCCATCACCTGCTCGCTCGAACCGGAAGAAAACGAGGCTGTGGTGGACCAATTCCTCGCCACCCACGAGCAGTTCTCGCCGTTGCCGCTGGAGGACGTTCTGAGCTATCCGCTCGACCGGTGGATCGCCGGGCCGGGCCGCTGGCGAGTCTACCCGGAGGCCGATCATGACGGGTTCACCGTGCACGTCCTGGTGCGCCGTAGCTCGGGCATACAACTCAGCCTGCCGCAGCGTAGCGCGGCCTCAGCGCCCGGATCACAGCCAGTTTCAGCCCTGTTCGGACTCGATCTGTCTCGTGCCGGATTTTCTTATTGACACCTCCCGATGGTTACCGTAAGGTTCGCCGCGTCAGTCCTACGAGACAGTCCACTGGCCGTGAATTCAGTGCCCACTGGCTTTGAACTCCGTATCGAACTGTCTCAAAAACTCGAACCGTAGCCTTGGCTACGCAGCACAAGCGGTCGCTGGATCCTAGTGCGATTCAGGGGTTTCAGCATGGCCGCCCAAACTTCATCTTATCTGGACAAGGAGCAGTGATGGCGAACAAGAACGACCTGATCGAACACCTGGCGGGCAACCTCGAGGGCGTGACCAAGAAGCTGGCTGGCGAAGCGCTCGATGCGGTCTTCGGACATATCGAAGAGAAGCTGGCGGATGGGGAGAAGGTGCAGATCCCCGGCTTCGGTACCTTCGTGGTGAGCGCCCGCAAGGAGCGCCAGGGACGTAATCCGCAGACCAATAAGCCGATGACCATTCCGGCCAGCAACAGCGTTCGCTTCAAGCCGGGCAAAGGCCTCAAAGACGCGGTCAACAACTGAGGCTCCGTCTCGAGCTCGGCCATCGCTCCACGATCTTCGATCAGCTTGTCCTTGCTCCATCAGGCTCCGCTCGCGATTCCATCGCGCGGGGCCTTTTCTGCGTCTAGGGCTAGCGGATGTGCCGATACAGCCACGCCAGGCGGGGTGGCGGCACGCCGGCGAAGTAGAGGAGCCAGATCAGGTAGTTGGTCACGCTGGTTCGCAAGACGCCTTGCTGTAGGAAGCGTCGCGAGGAGGTCGTCACCGGATCGTCGAGGATCACAGTGGAACCGTAGCGCTTCAGCCGGCGGATGAAATCGAGATCCTCCAAAATGGGCCACTCGCGAAAGCCGCCGAGGGCCATGAAGGCGTCGCGGCGGACGAACTGCGCCTGATCGCCCAAAGGGCAGCCGGTGAGGCGGGTGCGTAGAGTGGTCATGCGGTGGGCGAGGCGCATCGAGCCGTGAGCCGGTTCGAAGCGCACCAGAAAGCCACCGCCGACCGCGCCGCGGGCGACGGCTTCGCGGACTCGATCCGCCGCACCCTCCGGGAGTCGGGTGTCGGCATGCAGGAAGAGGATGAGATCGGCGTCGGTCGCGCGGGCCCCACGATTGAGCTGCGCACCGCGACCGGCCGGCCCGCAGACGACGTGAGCGCCGAGAGATCTAGCGACATCGATCGTGGCGTCGCTGGAGCCACCATCCGAGACCCATACTTCGTCCGCCGCACGCAAGGCGTCGGGCAAGAACTTGGGAAGCCCGTGCTCCTCGTCGAGGGTCGGGATGACGATGGTGAGGCGCATGGTCTCCGAAAAGCTGCGGGATGCTAGCATAACGACCGCCCCAGTTATCCCACCTAGAAAGTTGATTCAGATGTCCACCGAGCAAACGTTCAGTCACCTCGATGATCAAGGCCGGGCCCAGATGGTCGACGTCTCGCCGAAGGCGATCACGCGTCGCACCGCCAGTGCTTCGTGCAAGGTCTTGATGGCGCCCGAAGTGGCCCGGCGTCTCGACGCCATGCCCAAGGGGGATGCCGTGGCTGTTGCGCGCCTGGCTGGTATCCAGGCGGCCAAACGGGTCGACGAGCTGATTCCCCTGGCCCATACCCTGCCTCTGGATCAGGTGGAGATCGAGGTACAGCCGATCGACGATGGGGTCGAGATTCGCAGCTCGGTCGTGGTCACCGCCCGCACCGGCGCCGAGCTCGAGGCGATGCAGGCTTGCGCGAGCGCCGCGCTCGCTCTCTACGACATGATCAAGGCGGTCGAGCGTGAGGCGGTGATTACCGATCTGCGCCTGGAAGCCAAGAGCGGCGGCCGCAGCGGTGACTATCGTCGTGCTGCCATGGTGCCCTCTCGATAATGATTCGGACCGGCAGCGATCGTCTCCTCGACGAGTCGAAGGTCCTGGCCGGCCGGCGGTACGGCCTGCTCGGTCACGCGGCATCGATCACCGGCGCTTGCCAGGCGACCCACATGGCCTTGGCCGCATCGCCCGGTGGTGCGCCAGCGGCCCTGTTCGGCCCCGAGCACGGTTACTACGGGGTCGAGCAATACATGGAGGCGAGCGACGACCAGGTCGATCCCTTGACCGGTGTGCCGATCCTGTCGCTCTATGGCGATACGGTCGAAAGCTTGCGGCCGCAACCGGAAGCGTTCGCCGGGCTCGATCTGTTGCTGATCGATCTGCAGGACGTCGGCAGCCGCTACTACACCTATGCCGCGACGGCGGTCTGGGCGGCCGAGGTGGCGCTGGAGGCTGGGCTCGAAGTGTGGGTTCTCGATCGGCCAAACCCCCTCGGTGGAGAGGTTGTCGAGGGAGACCTGCCGCGCCCTGGTTACGATTCCTTCGTCGGCGCCTTCGAGATCCCGGTGCGCCACGGCCTGACGCTCGGCGAGTTGGTGCGTCTCGAGGCGTCGCGCCGGGGTTGGCGCGACGGCCTCGACGTCTGGACGATGGACGGTTGGCGGCGCTCGATGTTCTGGGCCGAGACCGGGTTGCCCTGGGTGGCCCCGTCGCCCAACATGCCGACCGTCCGTACCACGCAGGTCTACCCCGGCGGCTGCCTGTTCGAAGCGACCGGTGTTTCCGAGGGCCGCGGCACCACCCAGCCATTTCAACAGATCGGCGCACCAGGTATCGATGTCGGCACTCTCTTACGGCACCTCGAGGCCCTCGCATTGCCTGGGGTGCGCTTTCTGCCGGCCTACTTCAGGCCCCAGTTCGAGAAGCATGCCGGCGAGGTCTGCGCCGGTGTCCGTCTGCACGTCACGTCGCCCGAGAGCTTTCCAGCCTATCGTTGTGGAGTCGAGATCCTTGCCGTCCTGCACGATCACTTCGCCGACCCATTCGAATGGCGCCGGGAACCGTACGAGTTCGTCAGCGACCGACCAGCGATCGATTTGTTGACCGGTGGGCCTGAGCTCCGCAGTGCTCTCGAGAGCGGCCGGGGAACGCAGGACTGGGTCGAGAGCTGGGGCGCTGACGAAGCGCGATTCCGCCAGGAGAGGCTCGGCGTCCTGCTCTATTCGTGATCGCGGCCGGATTTGTCGAATGAGCAAGGTACATCTTCTGCGCGTCGCGCATCCGGTGGTAGAGTTCGAGCGCTTGATCGCCGCAGCGCGGCATCAGGGCGAACGAGTGGGCTGGTTGGAGCTACCGGCTGTCGGATCGGAGAGCGAGCCTCTCGAGCCGCTGCCGGCTTCACTGCAGGCCGCCGCGAGCCAAGGTGTGATGCGGGCTGTGGCGATCAGCGGCGGGCGTAGCGTGGCGGTCAAACCGATGGCGGGGCCGCCTGTGCTGCAGGATGTCTTGCGTGAGCATTTCCGCGGTTGCCGGCTAGTTCTCGTGCAGGGGGCGATCGACGAGCCACTGGTGGAGCCGAGCGGCGACGCCTGGCGGATCACGGTTCGGCGGCAAGCGGGGGCCGAACCGACCCTGTGGACGACCGATCGACTCGTTGCTGCGCTCGCCAAGCCCCATCCCTGGTAAGTCTCATCTCCGATTCTGAATTCACCTACAGTCTGAATTCACCCACAGTCTGAGTTCACCTACAGTCTGAATTCACCCACAGTCTGAGTTCACCGACAGTCTGAATTCACCGACAGTTTTTTCCTTGCTGCTTCGATAGAGGAGCTCTCTATGTACAAGATTCTGGTCTCCGATCCGTTGGAAGCCACCGGCCTCGCTATGCTGCGCGACGCCGGTCACGAGGTTACCGAGCTGCCCGGCGAGGAGCGCCACCGCCTGCCCGAAATCATCGGCGAGTACGATGCTCTGGTGGTGCGCAGCGGGACGAAAGTCACCGCCGACCTACTGCGGGCCGGCAAGCGCTTGCGGGTCGTCGGCCGAGCCGGGATCGGGGTTGACAACGTCGATATCGATGCGGCGACCGAGCTCGGCATCCTGGTGGTCAACGCGCCAACGGCCAACCTGATCTCCGCCACCGAACACACCTTCGCTCTCATGCTTGCCTTGGCGCGCAACGTGTCGATCGCCGACAGCGATGTCAAGTCCGGTGCCTGGAATCGCAAGAAGTGGGTCGGGACGGAGCTGCAAGGCAAGACTCTGGGCGTGGTCGGCTTCGGTCGAATCGGCCAACAAGTGGCCCGCCGGGCCCGTGTCTTCGACATGAAAGTGTTGGCCTACGACCCGTTCCTCGACGCCGATGTGGTCCGCCGGCACGAGGCCGAACCCAGAGCCCTCGATGATCTGCTGGCCGAGTCCGACGTCATCACCCTGCACGTGCCGATGACCGCCGAGACACGCGGCTTGCTCGATGCCGACCGCATCGCCCGGTTGAAGTCCGGTGCGCTGATCGTCAACTGTGCTCGCGGTGGGGTCATCGAGGAGGCGCCGTTGCTGGCGGCGCTGGAAGAAGGCCGCATCGCAGGTGCAGCGCTCGATGTTTTTGCCGTCGAGCCGCCGGAAGACTTCACCCTGGCCAAGCACCCCCGGGTCGTCGCCACGCCCCACCTCGGCGCCCAGACGCGTGAAGCCCAAGTCCGTATCTCGACCGAGACGGCGAAGATGGTGGTCAAAGCCCTGGACGGCTCGTTGGCGGTCACGGCGGTCAATTTGCCTTTTCGGCCGGCGGGGCTCACCGGTGAGCCTTTCCTACGTTTGGCCGAGAAGCTGGGTAGCCTGACGAGCAATCTCTTCGATGGCAGCGTCAAACAGCTGACGGTCGAGCTGCGCGGGGTCGACGACGAGTTGCAGGTACCGATCACCGTCGCCGCCCTCAAGGGAGCTCTGGCCCGTCACCAGGGCGAGTCGGTGAACTACGTCAATGCGGAGCGCATCGCCGCTGCCCGCGGCGTCGATATCGTGCGGGCCACATCGAGCGAGCTGGTCGACTATCCCAATCTCATCGCCGTGCGTCTCACCGGCACTGAAGGGACGGTCGAGGCGGCGGGGACCCTGTTCTACAACCGCGACGCCCGGATCGTCCGCCTGGCGGGCTACGACCTCGAGTTTCGTCCCAAGGGGTCTTTGCTCGTGGTGCGCAATCGAGACGTCCCCGGCGTCGTCGGCAAACTCGGCACCGCGCTTGGCGAAGCCGGGGTCAATATCGCCGAAATCCACCTCTCGCGCCGATCGGGCAGCGACGAGGCTCTTTCTGTGGCCCGTCTCGATCAGAGGCCGCCGCAGGAGTTCCTCGCTAGCCTACGGCAGCTCGAGGAGGTGGTGACGGCCGATCTGGTGGACGTCGGGCAGCTCTGAGAAAAATCGCCGTTATCGCCCTGGACGGCCGCAGCGGTTGAAATCGCGTCTCGCCGCGGCGGCCCCTACCTTCGGCGAGCGGTTGGGTGGGCATCACATCGCTCGGATTCGCCACCGGGGTGGACTCGATCCATCGTCCGGTCGCGGTGGCTCGTCCACTCAATACGGCTTTTTGTCCCTTGTTGACCCGATTTTTCGGGTGAACGCGCATCTAGTAACAGAGCGAATCGCCAGACGCTTTCTTTCGGTCGATCGTTGTCGAGTCGAAGGCTAGCTCGAGCAAGTCGATTGGTCCTTCTTTTGGCGACTCGTTCGGCGGGCCCATCGGGGTCGTTCGCCGTCTTCAAAGGGTAATACATCAGGTTACAGTGCGATCGACCAAGGGGGCGATAGTATGAGCGATCAGGCGGGGTCGAACGGCTCGGACCTTTCGGTGAGCGCTGACGATGTAACACGTCTTTTGCTCGAATGGAACGCCGATGATCCAACCGCCTTGAATCGTTTATTTTCACAAGTCTTCCATGAGCTGCGCAGGATTGCTCAGCACTTGTTGCAGGGGGAGCGTGCGAGTCATACGCTCGAGCCGAGTGCTTTGGTCCATGAGCTGTATATTCGTCTAGCCGATCAAAGGAAGGTCGAATGGGACAGTCGTCGGCAATTCTTTTCTTTTGCCGCCCAACTCATGCGTTTGATATTGGTCGATCACGCACGCCGGCGCCAAACCAGCAAGCGGGGTAGTGGTGTCGAGCCGATCGCACTCGACGATGTAATCGAAATGGGTGAGCGCAGGGACTTGAATCTCGTGCGACTGGATGAGGCACTGAAAGATCTGGCGGCCATCGGGCCACGTCAGAGTCAGGTTGTTGAGCTCCGGTTCTTTGCCGGACTGTCGGTTGACGAGATCGGAGAGCTGACCGGTTACTCGCGAGCGACGGTGCTGCGCGATTGGCGTCATGCCAAGCTTTGGCTGTTCAGGCAGCTGCAGGCGAGTGATCGATCCTGCGAGGAAGAAAAGTCAAGGAAATTGGCCATGTGATGATACTTTTTGAAGCTTTTTGACGCATCGTTATATAGCAACTGATGAGGCGTCAAGGGGCCTTGGATAAGTTCTGATGAATCGGGCGGGTAGGCGTCGAATGGGCTGGGTATGATTCGTTGGATGTTTTAGTTGAATAGAGCCTTCGGGCAACGAAGGCTATGGTTGCGAATCGAAAGGAGGTGTTGCCGGAAGCGCGGGCTTCTTCAGGTGAGCTGTGGCGCGTGCTGCCTGAGCAATTCGAGTCTAGCGCGAGCTGTGCCGACAGTTGATGGGGCAGGGCCTGAGGCTCCGCCTCGAGGATTGGAAGATTGAGAAACCTTGTGAACGGACTGACCACCAAGGAGAGACTTTTTATGTCTTTTTTCAGCAGGAAGAGCGTTGCCGATACACCCCGTAAGACCAGCAAGAAGCGTCGCGCCGTTGCGGCTGTGATCCTCATGAGTCTGATGGCGACGGCCGCCTACGCCTCCTTCAATTACTACGTTCCGATCGGAACGCACGATCGGGGCGATTGCTCGCGTACCGCCGGCTGGGCCCGCGATGCGGACTCCACTGTCGGCATTCAGGTGCACGTCTACAAGGGCGCGGCCTTCCCCTACGGGCAGATCGTCACCCACATCGTGGCCAACAAGTATCGCGGCGACCTACCGTTCTTCGACAAGAACCACGGCTTCGACATCGCGACACCGTCGGCCTTCAAGACCGGTTATTGGGAGCGTCAGTTCATCCACGCAATCAACGTCGATACCAGCGGTAACATCAACGGTTCGCCCAACCCGCTGCTGACCAGCACCGGCAAGTGGCTCTACTGCTCGCCCTGATATCGAGCGATCTCCCGAGGGGCGATTGGCCCTCGGGCGTTTGAACCGCTAGCAGCCCATCGGCTCTCGCCAGCCGATGGGCCGTTGCTGACTCTAGACCTCTGTTGATTCTCCGGAGATTCCCATGGCGCGAACCCGTTCCCGAGTTGTCTTGGCCTGCCATTGCCTCGCCCTGTTGACGTCGACCCATCTCGCTGTCGCCGACATCCCGATCGAAGGTCGTGTCGTGGGGGACGGAAGGCCCTTGGCCGGAGTCGAAGCGCGTCTCGAAGCGGCTGTCGGAGACTACGAGGCTGGGCGCCGGCACCTGCAAGGTGGTGAGGTTGCGGAACCCACCGATCGCGTGCTCAGTGATGCCCAGGGGCGATTCACCCTCACCGCACCGGAGATCGGTATGTGGGTCGTCCGATTTCAGGCGGACGGTTTCGACGACGCGGAGGAGGTTTTGTGGCCGCTCCTCCAGGCCACCGAGCTGCCTGAAGTCGGGATGACGCGGCGGAGCCCCGGCGCGGCCGACCATGCGCCTACGACCCCGGAGGACGATCTGCCGCGGTGGACGATCGAGGTCGTCGACGGGCAGGGGGCGTTGCGCTCGACTTTGGTCTATGTCGTGGGCGAACAGCTCCCACGGACGATGACCGACGACGAGGGGAGAGCCACGTTGGGTCTGGCCGAGGGTGACGGATTGGAGTTGAGCTTCCTCTCGCCTGACGGGCATTGGGGGGCGGTCGAGCTGGCGCCCAAGGCGGCCGAGGATGCCGCGACGCAGGTGTTGAGAGTACGGCTCGAGGCTCTGGACCCTTGGGCCGGGCGGGTCGTCGACTGGCGTACCGGCGAGCCGGTCGCCCAAGCTCTCGTTTGGGACCGGAACCCGGGAAGAGGTTTCACCCGCAGCGATCGGCACGGCCGATTCCAGCTCGCTGGCTCGGGGGAGCTCGAGCCCTTGGCTGCCGCCGTCGGCTATACCTCGAACCGCGCCGGCGCAACGCTGTCGCCGAACGAGAGGGTGATCCCCTTGGTGCCGGCGGGCGAGGTTGTGGGTCAGGTCGTCGACCGAGGTGGCCGATCGTTGGTCGGCGTCGAGTTGCGGATCGAGCTCCAACCAGGCGAAGGGGGCGGCAAGCTGCCGCCAGGTCTCCAGGCTGCAGGGTGGCGTGCCGAGTCCACCGAACGGGGCCATTTTCGACTGGCCCAGCTGCCGGCCGGGACGGCCTATCGACTCTACCTCGCCAAGCCCGGTTTTATGCCGCAGGTGCTGGCTGTGGATCCCCTGGCGCGCCTCGAGAGGCGCAGCCTCCGGGTCGAGCTGGCGGCGAGCCTACAGGGCTTCGGGCGGGTGGTGGACGGGGACGAGGCGCCAGTGGCCGAAGCCGAGGTTCGCCTGCGGCCCATGCCTGGACCGGATGGGAGCTGGCAGGAGCTGGCGGTGGCGGGGCCGGCCGTTCTCACCGATGGTGCAGGGCGGTTCGAGATCCCCGAGCTGTCGACCGGTCTCTTCACTCTCGAGGTCGCCGCGCTCGGCTTCGCTCCGGCCGCCATCCCCGGGATCGAGGTCGAGGAAGGGGACTCCGAGACCGCGGCGTTCGATCTCGGCACCGTGGTAATGCAGGTGGGTGCAAGCATCGAGGGTTGGGTAACGACCCCGGACGGGGAGCCGATCGAGGGGGCCGAGATCCGCGCCGGCGCAGCGGCGGAGGAGCCGGCGGTCCTGGCGCTGCGCGAGCCGTTCACCGCGACCGATGCCGAGGGCTACTTCGTCGTCGCCGACCAGGTTCCGGGCTCCAGGCTGTGGTTGAGCGTCGCCAAGGCAGGCTATCGTCCGGTCGACCTGCCCGGCATCACAGCCCCTGGTGGACGCCCCTTGGAGGTCGTCTTGCAACCCTCGGCTTCAATAACCGGCCGGATCACGGATGTGGGAGGCTTGCCCATCGCCGGAGCCCTGGTGACCACCAGGTCCGAGCCCTCCGCCGACCCGGTCGGCGCCTCGGTCTCCGCTCGGATCGAGCGCCAGGCCGAGACCGATGAGGACGGCCGATACGAGCTGCTCGAGGTCGAGCCCGGCCGCTCGACGATCCGGGCCCAGGCCCATGGCTTCCAACCCGCGCGTCGCTCCAACCTGCAAGTCCGCCAGGGGGCGGCGCTCAGCGGCATCGATCTGACCTTGGACGCGGGGGCGACCCTGGTGGGCCAGGTCTACGACTCGGATGGCGCGCCGGTCGCCGGCGCCACGGTGCATGTGACCGACCCCGAGCGCGATGACATCGAGTCCGATGTCTTTGGGCGGACAGGAGCCGAGGGTAATTTCGAGCTCACCAGCATTGGCCTCGGCGTTCGCACGGTCGTCGCAGAGGACGACCAGGGACGCCGCGCCCTGCGTGACGTCCGCCTGGTGGCCGGTGAGCAATCGATCGACCTGGTGCTCGAGGGTGGCGTCGAGGTGAGCGGCTGGGTGCTCGACGGCGGTGGCCAGCCGGTGGGCGGAGCGTCGGTTCTTCTGACTCCCTTGTCGGCCGGGGAGCACCCTGGACAGGTGCCGCAGACGCAGACCCTGGCCGACGGCAGTTTTCTATTTACCTCACTGGCGGCCGGCACCTACGGTGTCGTCGCCGGCCGGGACGGGTTCGCCATGCAGCGTCTCGACGAGCCGATCGAAGTCGCCGATTCGCCCATCCATGGCCTCGAGATCGAGCTCGATTCCGGCGTCACCCTGGGCGGTGAGATCCTCGGCCTGTCCTTCGACGAGTTAGCTAGTGTCGTCGTGCGCGCGTCCGGCGGTCGCGAGGGCGGTGGCATGACGCGAGTCGGCCGGCCAGATCATGCGGGGCGCTATCGCATCGCCAACCTGGCCCCTGGGGCCGTCCAGGTGGTGGCCGAGATCCCGGGAACCGGCCGCCAGGTGCGGGAGCAGCTCGAGTTGCCAGACGGTGTGCCCGAAGCGACCTTGGATCTACGGTTCGGCAGCGGTTTCACTCTCACTGGCGAGACCTACCACGGCGGCGCGCCGGTGGTGGGGGCCCAGGTTGCCCTGCGCGGATCGGATCGAGCCCAAGTTGCGAGCTCGACTACCGGGCTCGACGGGACCTTTCAGCTCGCAGGACTGCAAGAAGGCAGCTATCAGCTGATCCTGGAGAGTCCGTCCACCGGCCTGTCGCATCGCCGCGAGCTGTCCCTCACGTCCGACGAGCATGTGCGGCTGGACATCGAGAGCGCCCGGCTCGCCGGCTGGGTGGTCGACAGTGTCGATGGCCGCCCCATCGCTGGTGCAAGCCTGACGCTGCAGCCGCCTGGCGGCCCGCGTGATGCCGGCTCG
>JBCCGX010000046.1:0-19532 GCA_039029035.1 Acidobacteriota bacterium
GAGGTCTCGGTCGGCACGGTGACTGCCCAACTGCTCTACGAGATCGGCGCACCACGGTACGAGAATCCGGATGTCACCGCCCGATTCGACACCCTCGATTTGGTGCAGGCCGGGCCGGATCGGGTGCGGGTCGAGGGTGTTCGCGGCGCGCCGCCCCCGCAAACTACCAAGGTCTGCCTGAACTACCACGGGGGCTTCAAGAACAGCGTCACCTTCCTGCTCGTCGGGCTCGACGTCGAGGCCAAGGCGAAGCTGATCGAAGAGACGATGTGGGCCAACCTCGGCGGGCGAGATGCCTTCGCCGAGACCCACGTCAGTCTGCACCGGGCTGACGAGGCAGCGACTTCGCTCGAGCAAGCCTTCTCTTTCTTGACGATCTCGGTCAAGGATCCCGACCCCAAGAAGGTCGGCCGGCGTTTTTCGGGTGTGGCGGTGGAGATGGCTCTGGCCTCCTACCCCGGATTCAACCTCACCGCTCCGCCGGGCCGAGAGAGTCCCTATGGGGTCTACTGGCCGGCGCTGGTGGCCAGCGATGTGGTTGGCCACCAGGTCGTTTTCGAAGGCGAGGCGATCGACATCCGCCATACTCCCGGGGCCCCTCATACCCCGAGCCCTCTCGTTCCACCCACTTCTCACCCGATCGGTGAGCGGTCGACGCCGGGCGCGCTCCGCGAAGCCCCCCTTGGCCGCATCTGCGGCGCCCGCTCGGGTGACAAGGGAGGTAACGCTAATCTGGGCGTGTGGACCGAGTCCGACGAGGCCTTCGACTGGCTGCAGTCCTGGCTGACGGTGGATCGTCTGCGCGAGCTGATTCCGGAAGCCCGCGACCTGCCGATCGATCGCTACCTCTTCCCCAACCTGCGAGCGCTCAACTTCGTCTTGCGCGGCTTCCTGGGCGACGGCGTCGCCGCCTCCCTGGCTACCGACGCCCAGGCCAAGGGTCTCGGCGAGTACCTGCGGGCCAAGCAGGTGCCGATTCCGCTGGCGCTGCTCGACGAAGTTTGATGGATCTACACCAAGAACGACTCCGCCGGTTTGCCAGTGATCTCGGAGGCGACCCGGATGCCGGAGGCGATGGCGCCGTTCATCGAGGCGCTCTTGGTGTGTTCGCCGGCGAAGTGGATGGGTCCTTCGGGACGCCCGGCGATCTGCCGGAAGCCGCTTTGGCCGACCCCGGTGAACGAGTAGCTGCCGCGCACCCAGGGATCTTCGTTCCAATATTTGATCGCGGCGCTCTCCCAATGCCTGGGCGCCTCGTCCCACACCCGGGTCGTGGCCTCCAGGGCGGCGCGGCGCCGGCTCTCGGCCGACATCACGCCGAGTTTCTCGGCGTCGGCGCCGGAGGTGAAGCTCATCAGGATGCCGCGCGGCCCGGGCTGATCGATCGACATGTCGTAGATCCGCCGCAGGCGGGTATCAGTGAAGACACGCTGGCCGATACTGCCCGGCTGGTTCCAGAAGCGCTTGCGATACTGCATTGCCACCTTCATCACGTGGCCGTAGGCCAGAGAGTTGATGACCCGCATCTTGTCGGCCGAAAATCCTGGCTTGATCTCGACATCGCGCAGTACCTTGAAAGGGATGGCGATCACCAGGCGAGGTGCTGAGATCGTGCGCAGGAGGCCACCTTCCTCGAACGCAACCTCGACTCCGCCTGCGCCGTGGTCGATGCGACGCACCGGGCAGTTGTAGCGCAGCTTGTCCGACAACGCCCGGGCAAAAGCCTTGGGTAGCTGGTCGTTGCCGCCGAAGATGCGTCCCTCGTCGACATCTTCGTTGAACGCCGAGGCCTGACGATGGGCCTCGAGCATGCTCAAGGCAGACATCTCG
The DNA here is from genome assembly GCA_039029035.1 of Acidobacteriota bacterium. Lineage (GTDB taxonomy): Bacteria > Acidobacteriota > Thermoanaerobaculia > Multivoradales > J023 > JAAELT01. Next base: position 1,831 of record JBCCGX010000046.1, read on the forward strand.
TGCGGTCGAGCGGTGGATTCGGTCGCGTTCAAATACGTGTAGAGCGCCACGATGTCGGTCGGCGCGCCTTCGGCCAGCAGCAACTGAGTGACGGAGTGCTGATCGAGCTGTGCGATGTCCTCGGGCAACTGGCCGAGGTCTTCGATCTGTTCGACCAGACGACGGGTGTATGGCATTTCCTGGCCGAAAAGCTGGCCACGCCGGGTGCCCTCGTAGGGCAGATCGATGGCACCTGTCTTGAGCGCCTGCATGGCGATCTTCCGGCCTCGTAGGTAGATGCCGTCATAGAGCTTCGCCCGGCGCACCTCGAGGCCGAACTTCTTGCAATAGAAGTGGGCCTGGCGGTCGCTGGCGTCGACGTACTCGGCCCCCATCTCGGCGTAGAGGCCATCAGCAAAAGGATCGCGATAGGTCCGGACTCGGCCTCCGGGTCGCGAGCGCGCTTCCAGCACTGTTACGCCGTAGCCCGCGCGATCCAGCTCGTAAGCCGCGGCGAGGCCGGCCAGTCCAGCGCCGATGACGAGAACCTGAGGTGCCTCGTGGCTTCCGGTGACCCTCGAGGAACCCTCTGCGGCGAAGAGACTCGAAGCTCCGGTCAGTCCCGCACTGGCGATGCCGAGGCCCGTGGCTTGTAGGAACCTCCGTCGATCCATTGAGCTACCTGTGGCCATGTTGCTCCTTTTCTTCGACCGCGTGCCGGGTACGGGCCCTGTCGGGTGCGAACCCTGTCGGGTGCGAGACCTTGGCTGTTACGAGACCTTGCCTTTCGGGCTGATAGCTGATTCTACTCTTGCAGCTGGCCGACGTTCCGTCCGGTCGGTCAGGGCGCCCGGGAGGCCTTGTGGCCTGATACACTCCCGGGTTGCCAGGGAGCCTCCAACGGGGCGATACCACATGGAGACACAGGACTCTCATCTGCTCGTCGTCGACGACAATCAGAACAATCGCGACATCATCTCTCGACAGCTCAAGCGTCGAGGCTACCAAGTCTCTGTGGCGGAAGATGGCGAGAGCGGTCTTGCGCTGGTCGAGAGCGAGCCGATCGATCTGGTGATTCTCGACATCATGATGCCGGGTATCGGCGGGATCGAGACCCTCCGCCGTCTGCGGGCGAAGTACTCCCCGGCGCAGCTGCCGATCATCATGGCCACCGCCAGGACCGACAGCGAAGACATCGTCGAATGTGCCGAGCTGGGCGCCAACGATCATGTCGGCAAGCCGCTGGACTTCGCCATTCTGCTGGCCAAGGTCAAGGCGCTCCTGCGCCTCAAAGCCGTTGCCGAGCCAGCGCGTCCGGCAGATGACGAGCCGGCCCTCAGCGATCTGCAGCCCGGTCGAATCGTGGCCGGCAAGTATCGATTGGAGGAGCGCATCGGCGCCGGCGCCTTCGGTGCGGTGTACAAGGCGCGGCAGATGGAGCTCGATCACGACATCGCGATCAAGATCCTGCAACCCGGGGTGACGTCCAATGATCAGTCCCTCGAGCGTTTCCGGCGCGAGGGTGTGGCGGCCTGCAAGGTGCGCCATCCCAATGCAGTGCAGATCTTCGACTACGGCGTGACCAGCGCCGAGGTCGCCTTCCTGGCGATGGAGCTGTTGCGAGGCGAGCCGCTCTCACAAGAGCTGCGCCGCGGTCCAATTTCGCCCTATCGGGTCAACCAGATCTTGCAGCCGATCGGTGATGTTCTGGCTGAGGCGCACAGTAAGGATCTCGTGCATCGCGACGTCAAGCCAGAGAACGTCTTCCTCCACCAGGAGCGCGGCGAAGAAGTCATCAAGGTACTCGACTTCGGCACCGCCAAGCTGATGGGCGAGGCTGCCATCCAGGAGAACCTCACCGCCGAGGGTTGGATTCTCGGTACCTTCGCATATGTCGCGCCGGAGCGCCTGCTCAATCAGGGCTACGATGGACGCTCCGATGTCTACAGCCTGGGGGTCATGCTGTTCGAGATGTTGACCGGCGAGAAACCGTTCGCGTCGAAGGATGGCGATCCGATGTCGGTCATGGCGCAGCACGTACACGAGAAGCCGCGGACTCTGCGCAGTGTCGCGCCCCAACTGCCGGTGGAGCTCGAGAAGCCGGTCGCCAGGTCCTTGCTGAAGGATCCGAAGCAGCGGCCTGACGCCGCCACCCTGGCGCGCGATTTCGCCCGCAGCTTGAAAGCCAGCGGTCTCGATCAGCCACCGTCCGCCGCGTCACAAACGGTGAGCATGGACGACGAAACCGTGGTCCTACAGGCCGAGACCCTGGCGATCGACGGTCGCCAAGGGAAGCCGCAGACGGGCGGCGGGCTGGGGAGCTGGATCCGACGCCTTACGAAGCCGAAGTCTTGAGCTTCTCCAGGGCCTCGGTCGAACGGACCCGATCGGGGTGGCCGGCGGGGAGAACCTGTCGGTAGATGTCGCTGGCCCGCTCGTAGAACCTCTTGGCCTCTTCGGACCGGTCGTCTCGTTCGGCGATCTCGCCTAGAGTCTGCAGGGTGGCGGCCAACTCTTCGTGCACGCCGCCGAAGACCTCATCCTGGATCGCCAAGGCCCGCTGCAAGAGCGGCTCAGCTTCGTCGTCGCGGCCTTGGTTGGCGATCGCGAGAGCCAGGTGATAGAGGGTCCAGCCGACTTTGCGGTGGCTCGGGCCCAAGCCGCGCTCGCGCTGCTCGAGAACTCGTCGATGGCCGGCCTCTGCCGCGGTGAAATCACCGCGTAGCCCCGCCAGCCAGGCGAGATTCGACCGAGCACCGACGGTCGACGAATGTTCCTCGCCCAAGGCGTCGCGATAGAGCTTCAGCGAGCGATGAAAGGCTCGCTCGGAAGGCTCGTATTGACCTGCGTAGCCGTGAATGAGCCCCACGGCGGTCCACGACCTGCCGACCCGAAAGTCGGCCGTGCCGAATTGCTTCTCATGGAACTCCAGGATCTCGCGCTCCAAGGCCAGGCCTTCCGTGAACCGGCCCTGCTTCCGCAGCAGGGTCGCGACAAAATGCTTCGCTCTGAGTGTGTCCGGGTGCTCGTCGCCGTAGGCGGCTCGACGGCTCTGCCAGGCTTGGCGAAAGTGCGCTTCAGCTTGCTGCCACTCGCCAGTCCATTCCTCGGTCGAGGCCAGGTTGTAGAGCGCCGAGGCGGTATGTGGATGGTCCTCGCCGAGCTGCGCCACGAAGATGTCGACCGCACGCTCCAGGAGCGGCTTGGCCTCTTGGTAGCGGAATCGGCGGACCAGGGCAGCACTCAGGTTGCTCAGACTGGCGGCAACATCGGCGTGGTCCGACCCGAGCTCGCGCTCACGGAGCGCCAGGACTCGTCGATGCACCGCCTCGGCCTCCGGGTAGTCTCGCTGGCTCCATAAGAGGTTGGCTAGGTTGTTCAGGGTCAGGGCGATGGCGATCGGATCGGGAACGTCGGCCGATTCGCGAGCGGCGAGCACCTGGCGTAGTAGGCTCTCCGCCTCGTCGAAGCGGCCCTGCCGACGATAGAGGATGCCCAGTTGATTGAGACTCTGCAGAACGTCCGGATGCTCTGCCGGGAGCGCCGCCCGGCGGACTCTCAGGGCTTCACTCAAAGTGTCCTCGGCAAGATCTAAGAGGGCCAGCTTGGTGTAGATCTCACTGATCGTGTGCAGCAGCCGGGCCCGCGCCAGCGGTTGCTCCGCCAACTCGCCGCGCGAGCGCTCGACACCGCGCTCCAAGAGTTGCTGGACGTTGAAGGGCTCATCGGGTCGACGTTCGGGATCGACGATCTCGAAGAGATCGATGAGAAAGCGAGAGACCTCTTCCGCTGCTGCCACAGCCTGCTTGGCGCGGAGCGCCTCCTGATGCGCTCGGGCCGCTTGCTGGCTTGCCCTCACCGCCTCCTGGTTCGCCCGCTCGGCTTCGCGGGTGCGTGCCGCAAAGCCGACGACGAGGGCCACGACCAAGGCCAGGATCGAAGCCACGAGGCCGGGCTGGCGAGCGACGAAACGGCTCAGCAGGTAGGTCGCCGTGCGTGGCCGGGCGGTCACCGGCGCCTTGCGCAGGTAGCGCCTGAGATCGGCCGATAGATCAGCCGGCGAGCTGTAACGCTGCTCGCGGTCCCGCTGAATCGCTTTGCCGACGATGGCGTCGAGGTCGCCCTTGATCCGTCGCTTCAGTCGTTCGACCTCGATCGTACGCTGGGCGGCGATCTCGCATTGGTGCTCGAACTCCAGGCCGGCGAAGCGAACACTGGGCGGCACCTGATCGCCCTGGATGACTCGCAGCAGAATCTGCTCGACCGATTCGGATTCAGTGTTGTAGGGCAGCACGCCGACCAGCAGCTTGTAGAGCAGGAGGCCGAGAGAGTAGACGTCGCTGCGGGTGTCGAGATCCTGGTTCCGCGCCGCGGCCTCAGGGCTCATGTAGGCCGGCGAGCCGATGAGCTGGTGCGCCAGGGTCATCTGTGGCCCGGCAACCAGGGGCTCCTCGACCGCGCGGGCAATGCCGAAGTCGATCACTTTCGCTGTTGCCTTGCCGTCGACCTCGGTGACCAGCACGTTGGACGGTTTGAGATCGCGATGCAGGATCCCCTTTTCATGGGCGTGGCGGACCCCGGCACAAACATCGAAGAAGAGCTCGATCCGTTGTTGCAGTCCGAGGCCCCGGTCGTCGCACCAGTTGGTGATCGATGCACCCTCGATCAGCTCCATGGCAACGAAGGGATGGCCGCTCTCGGTGGTGCCGACCTCGTGCAGTGCCGCGACGTTGGGGTGGCTGAGGCGCGCCAGAGCTTGGCACTCGGCTGCGAATCGCTTGGTGCGGTGGGAGTCGTGGATGCCATCGATCACCTTGAGCGCCACCCGGCGCCGCACCGGCTCTTCCTGCTCGCCGAGATAGACCGTCCCCATGCCCCCAGTGCCCAGGCGGCGCACCACGCGGTACGGGCCGAGCTGTTTCGGCACGGCGACCAAGGTCGTGGCCTCCGCCTCGGTCAGGAAGAGGGTTGTCGAATCGTCCAGATCGGCGACGACCGGTGACTCGAGAAACCCTTCGTCGAGCGCTGACTCTTCTTCCTCCAGGTAGGAATCCAGCTCCTGGCGCAGCGCGGGGTCGTCGGCGCACTCCTGGTCGAGATAAATCTGGCGCGCGGTCGGGTCGAGCTCCAGAGCACGCCCTAGCAACTCGACCACTCGCAACTCTCGTGCAGCCTCTTGCATCATTCAAAAACGCTATCAAACCAACCGGTCGGTCGAAGTCTCTCTCAATGATCTATGCGTTAAGATCTATATCCATGCATCAAAAGCACATTTTATGGGTCTACGTGGCGGCTGCTTGCCTGGCCTCGGCGGAGCCTGCCAAGGCCCAAGGCTCGATCGCATTCTTTATCAACGATCCAAACGACTACGACTACGGTCTGCAGCTCGCCATTCCGCCGGCCTTCGGCGCCGGCGAGCTCACCTTCGAGCTTTGGATCCGCCCTGACGACAGCTTCCCATTCGGTCCGACAGCGAGCGGTGTCGACCAACGGACGAACTGGTCCGACGCCGACAACGAGCCCTATTCGAGCGGCAGTTGGTGGTTCGAAGGCAACTTCCTTTTGGATGGCCACAACAATGCCAACTTCCAGGATGGCACCTTCAGCCTACAGCTCTACGGCTCCGGCCGCGTCCGTTGGCTGTTCGGCGATGGCGAGTCCGCCGGCCCCGGCGGCCACTGGTCCGTCGGCGCCTTCCCGGCCACCAACGGCCCGTCCGTGGTCGACGGTGCCTGGCACCAGGTAACCCTCGTGAGGCGCTGGACCGGGGCTAGCGACGCCCAGCTCGAGCTATGGATCGACGGTAGCCTGATCGCCACCGAAACCAGCCCGGCGCGCACCGACCTGCGCTTCTGGTGGGACGCTTGGAGCGGCTTCCCGGCTGACCAGGAGGGCTGGTTCTGGGGCGCCGAGAAGCAGGCCGCGGTGGGCGTGCTGGATCAATACGAAGACTACAAAGGCCTGGTCGACGAAGTCCGCTTCTGGTCCCGCGCCAAGACTGCGCAAGAGATCACCGACACCTGGGCCGAGCCCGTCTCCGGCTCTGAGCCCGGCCTGGTCGGCTGGTTCCGCTTCGCCGAGGGCGCCGGCAGCACCAGCTGCAGCGAGATCACCGCCACCGACTGCATCGACTTCGTCAACACCCAGCCGGGCTTCTGGTCGGCCGAGGAAGCCCCTCTCGGCAGCCTGATCTTTGCCGATGGTTTCGAGAGTGGTGATTTGACCGCTTGGTAGGTTCTCGTCGCCTGGGGAAAAGGTCGCTAAACCTTCTGGCTCGGATAGACGTATTTGCCACCAAGAGAGTGCTTAGGCGAGCCGGCTCGGCCGCGGATCCGATCGATTCGAGGTGCCGGGTCACTGTGCTCTGAGAAGATACTGTGCTCTGAGAAGATACTGTGCTCTGAGAAGATACCGTGCTCCGAGAAGATAAGGAGACAGCCATGACCGGATATCCCCAAACACGCGCGCCTCGTTCCTTGGCGCTGGTCGCTCTTCCCGCTCTGGCGATGGCGACTGCCCTGGCCGTGGCGCCCGCCGCGGCGGCGGACCCCCAGGGCTTCATCTACGGCAAGATCAGCACCCGCTCGGGCTCGACCTATGAAGGTCGTCTGCGCTGGGGCAAGGAGGAGGCGTTCTGGGGCGATCACTTCAACTCGTCGAAGGAAGATCGTCCTTATCTGGACAAGGCGCCGCGGCGCGATCGGCGTGAGAAGGAGTCTTTCAAGATCTTCGGCATCACCATCGGCACGCGCTGGGAGGAGTTCTCCGACGGCCGGAGCCTTATTGCCCGCTTCGGCGACATTCGTCGGATCGAGGTCCGGCGCGGTGACGAGGCGGTGCTGGTGATGAAGAACGGCTCGGAGGTCGAGATCGACGGCGGCTCGAACGATCTCGGTGGCAAGGTGAAGGTGTGGGATCAGGAGATCGGTCAGGTCGATGTGCGCTGGAACCAAATCGAGGAGATCGAGTTCTTGCCGACACCGTCCGACCTGGAGGTGGCCGAGCATCGCCTCTTCGGTACCATCGACACGCGTGACGGGCAGTTCGAGGGCTTCATCCAGTGGGATCAGGACGAGTGCCTGTCGACGGACAAGCTCGACGGCGAGACCCGCGACGGCGAGATGTCGATCGAGATGGGACGCATCCACATCCTCGAGCGCGAGACCCGGAACAGTACCCGGGTGGTGCTCCACAGCGGTCGCGAGTTCGTGCTCGAAGACTCGAACGACGTCGATAGCGACAATCGGGGCATCTTTGTCGAGGATCCGCGATTCGGCCGGGTGCTGGTCGAATGGGATGCCTTCGAGCGCCTCGAGCTGTCCGAGCCAGACAACAATGGTCCGCGCTACGAGGACTTCACCCCGGCCAAACCGCTGATCGGTAAGGTCACCGGGGAGGACGGCAAGGTCCACCAGGGGCGGATCGTCTACGACCTCGACGAGGTGGAGACTTGGGAGATCCTAGGCGGTGATCGGGGTGATCTCGAGTACCACATCCCCTTCGGTCTCGTGGCTTCGATCATTCCTTCCGGTCACGACTCGAGCCAGGTCGTGCTGAAGAGCGGCGAGGAGCTGAAGCTCGCCGATACCGCCGATGTGGGTGGCGAGCACGACGGCATTCTGGTACTCGATGGCGAAGAGTCCGAGCCGGTCTACCTGGCCTGGAACGAGGTGCGTCGGATCGATTTCGATCCCTGATCCCGCCTGGGAAAAACTCCCTGAGCGAGGTGCGTCGGATCGATTTCGATCCTTGATCCTGCCTGGGAAAAACTCCCTGGGCGAGGTGCGTCGGATCGATTTCGATCCTTGATCCTGCCTGGGAAAAACTCCCTGGGGGTGCAAAATGCACTGGCCTCTCGGTTGTCAGTCGCCTCCTGCGGTCTCGGAAGAGTAGCTCTAATTGCTGCAATAAAAGGTGACTGCGTCTTTCTCGGGGAAGGCTCCTCGGAATTGGGGGATTGGCACTGTTGTTGCTTTTATGCATGTCCATTGAGCCGCTTTAGGAGGACCAGGACATGCGCCTATCGAAAAGTGAAGCAACACCGCCGTTTGCCTACCCGATCCAATCCGGAGCCGCGAGCTCCTCGGACTCGTTCGCTGAGTTTTCCCATCTGACCTCTGATCCCCCTGCCCCGGCGCCATCTTCTGGGGCCCTCGCCGATCTCATCGATCTCGTGGCGAATCACCGTTCCGATCTCCTGCCGACCTTGCTCGATATCTTCGAAGCCACCGAAGGAGCGCGAGAGCAGGCCACTGAGCTCACCGATCTGGTGGCAGCCTGTGGCGTTTCCGAAGAGGCGAATCCGTGTGCCACGGCGATCACGATCGCGGTGGATCTCGACAAGTTGATCGAGACCGCGGATCGCTGGACCCATCCGGCACAGGTCGTCAAATGGCCAAAGGCGCGGTCTTTGCACCGGCTTTGCACCTGGCGGCTCGAACGCTCCGCAGGCGCCGAGCGCCGGCAGCTGGAGGAGATCCTGCCGCGACTCGAGCGCGCGGCACGGCTGACGGAGCGCGCGGCGTCGCGGCGCTTCCAAGAGGCCGCGCGACAGAAACACTAGCGCCCCAAGATCTCCGCCGGAGCGGAGATCTTGGCCCATCCCACCGTGCCAGGAACCCGTTGCTATGCGCAACAGGCTCCTAGCGCCCCAAGATCTCCGCCGGAGCGGAGATCTTGGCCCATCCCACCGTGCCAGGAACCCGTTGCTATGCGCAACAGGCTCCTGGCCCATCCCCGACTCTCCGCTCAGGCGGATCTGCTTTCTGAGGCACCCGCGCGGCAGGCGCGGTATCCTTTGGGCCGAACCCGATTCATCGATGGAGTTTCGGCCCATGACGAGAGACCCGCTGTTTATTGTCTCGGTCCTGGCAGCCTTGATCGCGATCAGCGAGTGGCTGGCAAGGGCAACTTGGCTCCGGCACCTCGGTTCGGCGCTGGTGGTCATCGTATTGACTGCGGTGGCCGCCAACACCGGCCTGATCCCGACTTACTCGGACGACATCGCCGTTTATGCCGGGGTCTTCACCTATGTGGCGCCCCTGGCCATCTTTCTGCTGGTTCTGCAGGTCGATTTGCGCGGCATCCTGCGTGCCGGCCTGCCGATGACCGGGATGTTCCTGCTCGGCGCTGCCGGTACGGTGTGTGGCGTCCTCGCCGGCATGTGGGTGGTCGGCGGTGCGACCGCCTTCGGGGCGTTCCACCACGCTCTCGGAGGCATGTTCGTGGCCACCTACGTCGGCGGTAGCGTCAACTACAACGCCTTGGCGCTGCATTACGAGGTGGTGAAGGAGGGCACGCTTTATGCCGGCGCGGCCGCGGTGGACAGTGCGATGACGGTGCTGTGGATGGTGGTGACTGTGGCGATCCCACGCTGGCTTGGCGGCGGCAAGGCGAAGAAGGCAACGGACGAGGCCGAGCCGCGTCCCGCTCGAGCTGAAGTGAGCGAGGCGCAAGAAGCCGGTGATACGGAAAAGGTCGGTCCCTACGATGTGGCTCTGCTGACGGCCCTGGCCGGCGTGGGGGTGTGGATCTCCAACTTTCTGGGCGATCTCGCCGGTGTTCCCAGCGTCTTGGTGTTGACCACCCTCGCCTTGGGATTGGCGCAGGTGCCGCGCATCCAGCGTCTGGGCGGCGCCCGCCTGCTCGGCTGGCTGGCGGTGATGCTGTTTCTGGCGGTTATCGGTGCCCTGTGTGACCTCCAGGCTCTGGCCCAGATCGGTGCCCTGGGGCATCATCTGTTGGTCTTCGTCACCGTGATCCTAGCCGTCCATGGCCTCGTGGTTTTCGGCGGCGGCGCCTTGCTGCGGCTCGATCCGGCCTTCAGCGCGGTGGCCTCCCAGGCCAACATCGGCGGCAGCACCTCGGCCCTCGCCCTGGCACGCTCTCTCGGCCGAGAGGATTTGGCGCTGCCCAGTATCCTGGTGGGAGCACTGGGCAACGCTGTCGGGACGTACCTGGGTTTCCTGATGGCGGCGTGGTTGGCGTGAACCCGGGTTTACTTCTCGCGAAAGGCCACGAAGCGTCCCCAGCAGGAGGCGAGCTCCATGCCGCGTTGGACGAAGGCGCCGATGTAGTAGCGCCCGGTGTCGGCTTCGGCGATGTCTTTGCCCAGGTTCTCGGCGTGGACGATGCGCTTGGGGAAGAGGTTGAGATGCATGTCCTGGTAGTAGACGTCGAGGGGGTACATCTCGTCCCAGTCTTTGCCGAATTGATCCATCAGCTTCTGGTTGGCCTCGGCGAAGGTCTTGGGATGCATGATCCGCTGGATGGTGTTCATCGGATGCTCCATCGCCACGCAATCGATGCCCAGCCATTTGATCTGGCGGTCGATGCACCACTGGGAGAACTCCGGTGACGGACCGGGGTGCTTGATCATGTAGCGGAACTCGTCCGAGTCGGGGCTGTTCCAGCCGTAGCGATACCACCCGGTACGGATCAACAGGATGTCGCCATCGTGCAGATCGACCTGGTCCTCGATCATCTGCGGGGTGTAAACACTGCAGTCGCTCACCGTCTCCGAGATGTCGACGATCACTCCAGGGCCGTGCCAGTAGTCGAGGGGCACCTCACCGATGGTGCGGCCGGCGGCCCAGAAGTGCTTCTCGCCGTCCATGTGGGTCGCCAGATGAAAGCTGGCTTTGCAATGGGCATTGTTGCGGCCGAGGCCGAAGTCGAGACCACCGACTCGCTTGGTGTATCGGATGCTGAGCGGCTCGTAGTTCGCCCATTGCGGCGTCTGCACGCTGAACGGCAGGGTTAGATCCAACATCTCGGTCTCGTGCATGGCAGCGAAGAAGTCGGCCTCGTCGCTCCCGTCGCCGGGCTTCAAGGCGGCGACCCGCGCCCAGGCCGACTCGACCTCCATGAACGGCACTGGCTGGATCAGGAACCACGCTCTCTGATTGGCCAGGGCATCGATCTCACCGCCCAGCGCCTCGGCCAGCAGCAAGCCGGCCTTGGGCACCGTGACGTGCATCAGGTGCTGGTACTCCTCCGGCGGGAAAACCTCTTCCCAGCTCTTGCCGTGGGTCTCTCGGAGCCGAGCTTCGGCCTTGTCGAACTCGCGTGCGTGCATGAAGCGCACGTTGGTGTTCATCGGGTGCTCGGCGCAGCCGCAGTCGACGCCGAGGACTTTGAGCTTCATCGACAGGGCCCAGGGGAAGAAGTCCGGCGACGGCCCGGGATGGCGCACGTAGTAGCCGAACTCCTTGTTCTCGATGCCGCCCTGAGCGTCGGGGTTCGGCACGTCCGGCTGATCCCAGGCATGCTTGTGGTAGCCCGTGTTGACGATCAGGATGTCGCCTTCTTTGACCTCCACCCGCTCGGTGATCATCTCCGGGGTGTAGAAGCCGTAATCGGCCACCGCGTCCGAGACGTCCGCCACGACGCCTTCGCCGCAAATGTCGGTCAACGGAATGTCGGCCAGGGAGCGGCTGCCGGAATGGAACGCACGCGGGCCCACCAGATGGCAGCCGGTGTTGTTGCTCCATTCGATCAGCTGGCCGTTGGCCCCTTGGCCGCCACCGAACGAGCCGGTGAGGCGCTTGAAGAAGTGCACCTGCAGCGGCATCTCGCCGGGCCAGGGCGGGGTGAAGACGGAGAGCGGCTGGGTCAGGTCATACCAGCGGGCGCCCTCGAGCATCGAAATGAGGTCTTGTCGGTTCATGATGTGGATTCCTTAGGCCACCCGGGGTTGAAACCCCGGGCTACGCTCTCCGGTCCCTATGGGACCTTGGCCCCGTAGGGGCGTGATTTCAGTAGCCTGGGATTTCAATCCCAGGCCCTCGAGTGTCGTTTGAGAAGATGGCGAGAGCGGCACAGAGGCTCAATACTCCACCAGTAACCGGGCCGCTTGCTCGACGTGCGCCTCGTTGACCAGGAAGGCTTCCTCCAGCGGCGGCGAATACGGAACCGGGGTGTCGAGAGCGCCGAGGATCCGCACCGGCGCGTCGAGGAATTCGAAGGCTTCTTCCTGAATGATGGCCGCGAGGCTCTCGCCCACCGAGCCGGTGCGGGTGTCCTCATGCAGAATCAAGACCTTGCCGCAATGGCGGGCGAGGCGCAGCAGGGCCGTGCGGTCGAGGGGGACCAGGCTCCTGAGGTCGAGCACGGAAGCTTCGATGCCGTCCGTCGCCAGGCGCTCGGCGACCCGCATGGCGACATGGACGTAGGCGCCGTAGGAGATCAACGCCAGGTCGTCGCCGGAGCGCCGGAGGGCGGCTCGGCCCAGAGGCAGAGGCTCGGGAGGCGCCGAGCCCAGCTGCTGCTTGATGCGGGGATCGCGGTAGAGGGCGATGTGCTCGTAGTACAGCACCGGGTCGGGATCATGCACCGCCGCGGCGAGCAGGGCGCGGGCGTCTTCCGGGGTCGAGGGCACAACGATCTTGAGGCCAGGAGTGCGATAGAACCAGGCCTCGGTGTTCTGACTGTGGTAGGGGCCGGCGTGGCGCAAACCACCCCACGGCATACGCACGACCATCGGCACCGCACCACCCCAGCGGTAACGGATCTTGGCCGCATTGTTGACCAGCTGATTGAAGCCGGTGGCGACGAAGTCGTTGAACTGGATCTCGGCGATCGGCCGCTGGCCGGCAAGTGCGGCGCCGATGCAAACCCCCAACGTGCCGGCTTCGGTGAGTGGCGAGTTGAGGATCCGATCGCCGAAGGCCTCGAGCAGCGGACGGAGCAAGAGGAAGGCGTTGCCGTATTGGCCGCCGACGTCTTCGCCGTAGACGAAGACTCGATCGTCACCGCGCAAGGCGTCGCCGACGCCGAGGGTCACGGCCTCGAGGAAGGTCTGGCCCTTGGCGTCGAACGGCAGCCCGGTCTCGACCTCTCCGGCGCCGGGTGGTACGTCGAGCGCGCCGCGATCGGCCAGGACTTCGACCCTCTGCACCGGTGGTTGATCGCCATAGACCCCCTCGCCGGCCTGGTGCGCTTCCGGCCACGGTGCCTCCACCACCTTCTTGGCCTCGGCTTCGACCAGCTCTTCGGCCTCTGCCTTCCAGGTCTCGAAATCGCCGCGGTCGATCACACCCTCCGCCTCCAGGCGCGCCGCATAACACACCAGGGGGTCGCGCTGGGCCCAGAAGGCATAGGCTTCGGGGTCGGCGTAACCCTTCTCGGCCTGGAGCTCGGGGTAGTCCCAGGATGCCTTGGGCTCGTGGCCGAGGTAGAGCATGTCATCGTGATGGGCGTGGCCGCAGATACGCATCGAGACCAGCTCGAGCAACGTCGGGCCATGCCCCTGGCGCGCACGGTCCGCGGCCCAGGCAAACGCGGCGGCGATCGCTTCCGGATCGGTGCCGTCGACGGTCAATCCAGGGATGCCGTAGCCCACCGCCTTGTCAGCGAAGGTCCGCACTGCAGTCTGGTCGCTGAGCGGAGTGCCCAGAGCGGTCTGGTTGTTCTCGATACAGAAGACCGCCGGCAGCCGTCGTGCGGCGCAAACGTTGATCGCCTCGTGCCACTCGCCCAGCGAGGTGCCGCCTTCACCGATATAAGTCACCGCGACACGCCCGGTTTCTTCCTTGGCCATGGCGAAGGCCAGCCCGGCGATGGTGAGGCTCGAGACGCTGAGCGGCGCCGCCGGCGGCAAGATGCCGTGGGTGAGGTCGCCGATGTGCAGGTCCTTGCCGTTCATCGGTGGACCTGCCTTGGCCATCTGGGCGCTGAGGATCATCCGCACCGTTTCCGGCTGCGGATGCATCGCCAGGGCAGCGCCGACATCGCGAATCAACGGCGCGACGATATCGCCGCCCCAGGATCCGTCTGGCCGCCGGTGGTCTGCGCCGCGCCGCAGCCGCAGGCAGGAGGCGTAGATCGCCTCCTGGCCGAGAGAGCGAAAGCCTTTGCCCTGGAACGACTTGCTGCCATAGCGCACCTCGCCGCCGAGGAAGAAGGCCTTGAGTCGATTGTCGGTCGCGCGGGTGAGGATCATGCCGCCCAACATCTCGCGACGCTCGTCGTCACTGAACGAGGCGGTGATGGCTTCGCGCCGCAGGAAGCCGTCGCAAGCCTCGATCAGCTCATAGGTCGCGCGCTCGATCCGTTCGCGGGCATGGACCCCTGGCGCCGTCTCCAGGCCCGCCGGCAGGCCGGCGTGGCTGGTGCGCTGCTTGAGCTCGCGCTGCAGGCGATGGCGCAGACCTTCGATCTCGTCGACCTGTCGCCAAGCGGTTTCGGTGGCATCGCCCAGCGCCGCCTCGAAGGCTTCGCCGGTCAGATCGAGGGCAAAGGGGTAACGCTCGGCGACAAAGGCAGCGAAGCGGCTGATCAGGTCACCGGGCTCTGGCGGCCTCGGAACCTGCGGCACGGTGTCTCGTGGAACGGTTTCTCGTGGAACGGTCTCTCGGACTTCGCTCACTTTGGTCTCACTCACTTCCGCCCCACGGATTTCTGCTCCACTGCTCTCAGTTCCATCGCCATCAGCGCGATCGACCCCGGCTTCGCTCACCGCGGTCCCATCGTGGTCGGCCGATAGCCTGCCGGTGGCAGGAACGCCTCCGGTTCGAAGATCTGGTTCTCAATCGATTTGACGACGATTTCGGTCTTCAGGCTGCCATCGGCATAGTTCCGCGTGACGACGGGGAAGCCTTCCATGTGCTGCAGATCGGCAAAAGGGTGGTTGTCGAGAGCAAAGCCGCCGCCGAAATTGGCCGATGCCTGTTTCTCGAACGACTCCATCAACTCGCTGTAAAAGTCGGACATGTCGCGCAGGACGGCGAGGGCCTCGCGGCTGCCGCGCACCTCACCCCAAGGGGTGACCCACACTTCGCGGATCTTGTCGCCGTCACGGAAGACGTCGTACTTGCGGCACGGCAAGCCTTGCCGCTCCTGGCGCTCACTAGTCTGCATCACGGTGCTGGGTGGCAGCTCGGGCTTCTTGGCCTGTTGTAGCTGTGCGTCGAGCAGCTTGCGGACGACGGCTTGCTGCTCGGGCGGCAAGGCCGCGATCTGATCGCGTGCCTGGGCCATGGCCGCCTGCATCTCCTCGCCGAGAGCTTTGATCGATTCAGGATCCATGACCAGGAAGCTCTTGTCCCGATGATTGAAGATCTCGATGCGGGGCTTCTCGCCGCCATGGAACACCATCGTATGGTTCAGGCCGCCGTCGTCGGAGCGGCCCAGGTCCATCTTCAATCGTTGGCCGTCGATCGCCATCTGTGACGACGAGACACGGGGCTCCTCGCCGCCATAGTCGGTCGTCTCCAGCTCCATGACGAGGCTGGCTCCGTGCAAGGGCCCTGTAATTGCCGCGACCAGCAGCACGGCACCGGTCCAGGACACCGCGCGATGCAGCGATCTGCTGCCCTTTTCGATTGTGGTTTGGGGTCCTATTTGTTGCGATGTGACGCTTGTCTTCATTGCGATCCTCTCAACGGTGGTTCCTGCGGCGGGGGTTCTTGGGGCCAAGCCGCCCGACCCACGGATCACAGACAGATACCTCATGATAGATGATCTGAGCCGGGGCGTTGCTTGTCAAGAATCGGTCGATGGTGTCGTGTGTCGGACGGTAGGGCGTAGGGTCTGCGGGATAGCCGGTGGTGCAATCCAACCAGCCTGTGGTGAAATCGGTCTCACCATGAACGACGCCATGCATCTGCTCTTACCCCGCCCGCACGAGGCCGTCCTTGGTACGGGAGGGCTGCGCCTGCCGGATCGGCCGATCCTCAGCCTGGCGACACCCCAGGCCGAACCCGCGGCTCGGCGCCTCAAGGCAGCCTTGGGTGAGTTCGGCTTGCACCCGACAGCAACTCGCAGCGAGCAGCCTTCGATCGTCGACGATCGGGGGGCGAACGGCTTGATCCGGCTCGAGATCACTGACTCCGGCATCGCCGAGAGCTATTCACTGGCGATCGAAGGCGAGGGTATTCGGCTCCGCGGTGCTGATCCGGCGGGTCTCTCCCACGGCGTTTCGACCTTGGTGCAGTGGTTGCGTATCCACTCTCCGAGCACGGCAGCGGGGGAGCGTGTCGTACCGGCGCTGCGGGTCGAAGATCGGCCCGACTTCCGCCATCGTGGGGTGCTGCTGGACATCAGTCGTAA
Organism: Acidobacteriota bacterium; assembly: GCA_039029035.1. Taxonomy (GTDB): domain Bacteria; phylum Acidobacteriota; class Thermoanaerobaculia; order Multivoradales; family J023; genus JAAELT01. Next base: position 17,860 of record JBCCGX010000046.1, read on the forward strand.
CAAGGTCCCGAGCCTCGAAACGTTGCGGCGTTTGATCGATGGCCTCGCCGGCTGGAAGATCAATCAGCTGCAGCTCTACATGGAGCACACGTTCGCCTATCCCGACCACCGTGCCGTATGGCAGGGTGCCAGCCCGCTCAGCGGCGCCGACGTGCGTGAGCTCGATACCTATTGCCGCGTCCGCGGCATCGAGCTGGTGCCCAACCAGAATAGCTTCGGGCACTTCCACCGCTGGCTGGTGCACGAGCCCTACCGTCGCCTGGCCGAGAATCCGGAGGGGATCGAGCACCCGTTCAGCTTCGAGCGTGAGCCTTTCAGCCTGTGTCCGACCGACCCCGGCAGCGTCGAGCTCCTGGCCGATCTCTACGACCAACTGCTGCCGAACTTTTCCAGCCCGCTATTCAATGTCGGGCTGGACGAGACCTTCGACCTCGGCCAGGGACGCTCGGCGGAAGCCTGTGCCGAGCGCGGCAAAGGCAAGGTCTACCTGGAGTTCCTGCGCCGGGTGCACGCCCTGGTGAGTGAACGGGGGCGGCGGATGCAGTTCTGGGGTGACGTGATCCTCCAGCATCCGGAGCTCCTCGACCAACTGCCGAACGACGCCATCGCCCTCGAATGGGGCTACGATGCCGGTCACCCCTTCGCCGAAGACACGCACAAGTTCCGCGCCTCGGGGCTCGACTACTATGTCTGCCCTGGGACCAGCTCGTGGAATTCATTCGCCGGCCGGACCCGCAATGCGATCGCCAACCTGGCGGAGGCCGCTATCCAAGGCCAAGCCAATGGCGCCAAGGGCTACTTGATCACCGACTGGGGAGACAACGGCCACCTGCAGCCCTTGCCGGTGAGCTATCCGGGCCTTGCGGCCGGCGCGGCATTCGCCTGGAACACCGCCGACGCGCGTGATCCGCGAGCCTGGCCTCTCGACCAGCTGCTGGATCTGCACGCCTTCCGCGACGAGGCCGGCGTGATGGGCCGGCTGACGACCCGACTGGGTGACGTCTACCGAGAGATCAACCCCGAATGTGCCAACGGCTCGGCCCTTTTCTTCCTTCTCGTTTTCGCCTACAAGGCGCGCCAGGAGCGCCGGGGAGAAGGCCTTTCGGTCGCCACACTCGAGCGCAGCCGTGAAAGTATCGACGAGGCGATCGCCCCCTTGGCAGCCTCGCGCATGCAAGGGGACGACGCCGCGACGATCCGCGACGAGATGGAATGGGTGGCCGATACTCTGCGCTACGCCTGCGACCTGGGAACGGCCTGGGTCGAAGAGGGTGAGGATCGGCCCTTGGACGCTCTACCCGAGCCGCAGCGCCGTCCGCTGGCGCGGCGAATGAGTGGGTTGATCGCACGCCATCGGGAGATCTGGCTGGCGCGCAACAGGCCGGGTGGGCTGGACGATTCAGCGGCGCATCTGAAGCGGCTGCGGCGACTGCTAGAGGGCTGACGCCCGGGCCGCCCCTTTCGAACCGTCCCTTTCGAACCGTCTGTTAAGGTGAGAGCACGCCGCCGTTTCCCATGACCCGATGCGGTATTCGAACGACCGCAGGAGAACGAGCCATGCTCACCATCCACCCGCTGCTTCGGCTTCTCGCTCTGCTCACCGTTTTCGTCGTGTCGACGGCTTCGATCCCCAAACCACAAGCGAGCGCTCCCGAGCCCGAGCCATCGGTGGC
>JBCCGX010000047.1:0-19382 GCA_039029035.1 Acidobacteriota bacterium
CTCAAGTCCGGAGCCGAAGGCTGAGCGTAGGTCTTGGTGATGTGGGTTGGCGCCTCGCTGCGGCATTCGACTTCGAGGCGACGCAGGCGGGCCCAGCTGGCCTCCAGACGCTCGCGGCCGGCCCGCTCGCTCTCGGCATCGGACGCGGCATCGGCGGGCTGGCGACAGACTTCGAGCTCTTGATGCAAGACTTTGTGCAACTGGCGATAGAACGGAGTGCGATAGGTGCCTTGGAACATCATCGCCAAGTCGCGGCTGTCGTCCCAATGGTCTTTACCGTTGAGTTCGGCTTTGACCATGCGGTGGAAGCCGGTGCCTGGTAAGGGGTAGCTGACGCTGACGCCAATGTCGTCGGGCAGGGTCTGGCGGACGAGCTCGATGGTCGCCAGAATATCGTTCCAGGTCTCGCCGGGGTAGCCGAACTGCAGGAAAAAACAGGCTTTGATCCCGGCCTCGCCGAGACGCTCGCGGGCCTCCGGGATGGCCTCGAGATGGGTGCCCTTATCCATCGCGTCGAGGACCTTCTGGCTGCCGCTCTCGGCCCCCAGCCACACCTCGGTACAGCCGGCACGCGCCAGCGCGGCGACCGCTTTCTCGGTCATCAGGTCGACCCGCGATTGAATCGAGAACGGGATGGCCGCGTCACGGGACTCGACCTCGGCAGCGAACTCGGCCACCCACCTGGGCTGCAGACCGAAGATGTCGTCGGCGAACCACAGGTGGTCCGGTGCCAGGGTGCGCCGGATCAGCGCCATCTCCTCGGCCACATTGGCTGGCGAGCGCATCGCATACTGCTGGCCCCAAATCGGTTTTGAGCACCAATTGCAGTGGAACGGGCAGCCGCGAGTGGTGACCATATTGAGGCTGAAGTAACCGTGGGCTTTGGTCCAGGCCCGACGGTAGCGCTCGATGTCGACCAGATCCCAGGCCGGAAACGGGAAGATATCCGGGTGCCGCTCGTGTGGACGGGCGGCGGTGCGCCGCTCATCACTGCCCCCCAAGACAGGCAGAGCCAAGCCGGCGATGCCATCGAGCGTGGCCTTCGGGTTCGCCAGGAGCGCCGAGACGACGTCGACGATCGTGTGATCGGCCTCGCCGAGCAGGGCCGCGTCGACTCCGTGGTCGAAGTAGACCGGCGCGTGGTCGCTGACATCGGCTCCGGCGGCGAGCACCTTCGCCCCTGCGCCGTGCGCCAACCGGGCCATCCGGCAGGTCGCCTCCCGCGCGTGCGTCAGGCACATCTTGTTGAGGAAGTGGAAGGTGTCTTCGTAAAAGGCGACGATGCGCGGCCGCAGGTCGGCCAAGGCAGACTCGAGCTCGTGCTCACCGTCGGCCAACATAGCATCGAAGAGGGCCACATCGAACCCGGCCTGGCGCAGCTGACTGGCTGCGTAGAGCGTCCCCAACGGGGGGTACGGCCGCATCTTCTCGATCTGCTTGGGATCGTTGCGGAGGAAGAAGCCGTGCGCCAGGAGGACGTCAGTCATTACAGTCGCTCACCCGAGGCCCGGCTCAGTGGATGCGCCTCGCATCGTTTCGACCTTCGTGAATCGAAAGCCGCGAGCCGGGTACTGGAATCGCCCGTCGACTCAGTGTAGCACCGAATCCTGAGCGCCGCCTGTCGCTCGCTCGCCAGGGTGCCGTGCGCTATCCTCTGCATGTCTCTCGCCTGCAGCCGTCTCTACGCCGTTGGGAAGGCATCGAAGGAGCACTCGGTTGATGACGTTTTGCTCTCCAACAAAGGCCAGCCGTCGAGTCGTCGGGATCTGTTGTCTCGCCGCTCTGACCGGCTTCGCCGCAATGACCTTGGGCTGCCGGCAACCCGAAGAGAACGCCAATCGGGTACGCGTCTCGGGCGCCAGCACGGTCTACCCGATCATCGTGCTGGCCGGCGAGGCGTTGAAGGCCAGCGGTAGCCGGCTGGAGATCCAGGCCCAGGCGGGGGGCAGCACTCGGGGCTTCGAAGACACCCTGGCCGGACGCAACGACCTGGGCGCGATGGCGCGGGAGCCAACGGCTGAGGAAGCGGCTCAGATCCGCCAATTTCCCATCGCTTACGACGGTGTCGGCGTAGTGGTCCACGGCTCGAACCGGGTCGAGCACATCACGACCGAAGACTTGCGCCGGATCTATCGCAAGGAAATCACGGATTGGGCCGCTCTGGGCGGCGAAGAAGAGTCGATTGTGGTGGTCACCAAGGCGGAAGGCCACGCCACTCTGGAGACCTTTCTCGAGCACACCGGTCTCGATCGCGGCGCGCTGCAGGTCGATGTGGTCGGTGGCGACAACGCGCAGGTGATCCGGGTGGTGGCCAACACTCCCGGCGCCATCGGCTACGTCAGTCTCGGCGAGGTCTTACACTCGATCGAGATCGACATACCGCTGCGTTTGCTGGAGCTCGATGGCGTGGCCCCGACCCTGGAGCATGTCGCCAGCCGTCACTATCCGATGTTCCGCACCCTTTACCTGGTGTCCCGCGAGGAGCCGCAGGGCGCTAGTCGCACGCTGCTCGACTACCTGCGCACGGCAGAAGGGCGACGCATTATCGAGCAGGGAAGGTATGTCCCGGTGGACGACTGAGCGCCTCGCTTGGGCGGCGACCGGTGGCCTGGGGATCGTACCGCCCCTGGCTGTTGTTGCTTTGGCGATGTACCTCGGAGCCAGTGGCGCCGCAGCCTGGCGCCAGCTCCCCCTCACCGAGCTCGCCGGCACGACCTGGCTGCCGCTGGGGCGACACTTCGGCATCCTGCCTCTTCTCCTCGGCACCGCCGCCAGCACCGCCCTGGCGTTGCTGATCGCGCTGCCGATCGGACTGACCGCCGCCCTCTACCTCACACTCTATGCCGGCCCGCGCATCCGGCCTGTGGCAGACTCCGGCATCGCTCTTCTCGGCAGCGTTCCATCGATCGTCGTCGGTTTGTGGGGCATGACCTGGATCGTTCCCGCGGTGGGCAACTCGCTGGCCGCAGCGACGCTGGTGCTGGCGCTGATGATCACCCCCACTTTCACCCTCCTCGCCGGCGCCGCCTTGCGGCAGGTCCCGGCCGACGTGCCAGAGGCCGTGCGCTCGCTCGGCGTCAGCGAGGACATCGCCGCTTGGACGGTGGTGCGGCATGCGGGCTGGGGGATCTTCGGCGCCGCCAGCCTGGCCGCCACCCGCAGCCTCGGTGAGGCGGTCGCGGTGAGCATGGTGGCGGGCAATGTGGGCGCCATGCCGACCCTCAGTGGCCCGGTCGCGACCCTGACGTCGACTCTGATCGTCGAATTCGACGGCGCCACCGGCCTGCACCGTAGTGTGCTCCACCTCTCGGCCCTGATTGTGATGGCCCTGATCGCCATCATCAGCCTCCTCGGCCGCGCCATGCAGAGGAGGCGCTGAGCTATGGTCCGCCGCCTCGGGGGCCTCGCCACTCTCCTACTCCTCGGTCTCGTGCTGTGGATCGGCGGCGATCTGGCGATCCGTGGGAGCGATGGCTTCTACACCGGCTACCTGATAGATGCACCGCGCGACCTCGGGCGGGCGGGCGGCATCGGCCCGCTACTGGTCAATACCACGCTGATCGTGGTTATCTCGGTCGCCTTGGCGGTGCTCCTCAGCTTGCCCGCCGCCGTGGTCTACACTGAGCTCGCCTCGGCGCCGTGGCGCCGCCCCTTGCGAGCGCTGCTCGATATCGGTGTCGGTGTGCCGCGGATCGTTTGGGGGTTGTTCGGCGGCGTGGTCTTCGGCGGTTTGCTGGGTTATGGGTTCTCGGTGCTGACCGGCGTCCTGACCCTGACCTGCCTGCTCGCACCGATCCTTGCTACCGGCTTCATCGCCGGTCTCGAAGCGGTCGACCCAGAGTTGCGCGAGCAGTGCGCCGCTCTCGGCGTCAGTCGCTTCACCACGGTGTGGACCCAAGTCGTGCCGGCCGCTCGACCGGCCCTCGTCGCGGCAGTCGCTCTGGCGACCGGGCGCGGCTTCGGCGACGCGGCCGCCCTCTTCTTCACTGCCGGCCTGTCCGCTGAGCTACCGTCCTCTCTCTTCGATTCGGCCTCGACCCTGGCGGTCTTCGTTTTCAATCTACTGGCCACCGTCCCGGGCGGTCAGAAGTCAGCCTACTCCGCCGCCGCGGTGCTCTTCCTGATCACCTTTCTGATCCAGCTCGTCATCGCGTCCGCCGGACGCCGGCAGGCGCTAGCCCACCCCTAGCAAGGCTTAGTCAATTGCTTCGCGCCGGCGCTGCACCGGACAAGAGAAGCGTAGATGGTGTCCATCGGGGTCGCGCAGAAGGAGCTCACGCGATCCCCAGGGCTTGTCGATCGGCAACTCGACCACGGATTGGTGCCCGCTCAATTGCTCCGCCAGCGCGTCGACGTCTTCGCTAAAGGGTAGCTCGACGAAGAGCCAACCGTCGGAGCAGCCGCGATGTCGCGCCACAAAGAGGACCGCTTCCCCACCCTCGAGGCAGGCGAGCTCTGGCCGCCGGTCGACCTCGTAGCGCGACTCGTTCGACCAGCTCCACTTGATTTCGAAGCCGAGGACATCGGTGTAGAAGGCGAGGCTAGCGCGCATCGATGCAACCCGGAGGGTCGGAATGACCGGTCCGAAAGCCTGCACCGTCTGGCTGCCTTTGGGCTGCATCGTCTTCAGCGTACCAAGTCCTCGGCCAAGAGGGCCCACAACTCCGGCTGCCGGATCGGCAGTGGGCAGCAACGATTCCTGCGGACGGAAAATCTGCTCCGGACCTGCTACGATATTCTCTGTGATCACCCGTCTAGAGCAGATGGGGGCGATGATCTTTCGCCGCGGGAGGGTCTTGCGCCCATGACAACGCTGCGCTACGAATCGCTGTCGCTACGCGTCGGCGAGACACCGATTCTCGACTCGATCGACTTCGAGATCGAAGGTCCCGGCGTCTTCTCCTTGCTCGGCCCCTCCGGGGTCGGCAAAAGCTCCCTGCTACGCGCGACCCAAATGCTGATCGACGATGGCCGCGACGGCTGGCGCCGACACGGCGACATACGGCTCGATGGAGAGAGTATCTTTGCACGCCGCTTGCGCCAGCAAGAGCTGGCCCGCCGCATCGGCTTCGTGCAGCAGCGGCCGCGGATGCTCGCCGGCTCGGTACGCAACAACGTGGAGTTCGCCCTCCGCCACACCACCCGCCTGGAGCGCTCCGAGATTCGCCGCCGAGCCGAGGCGGCGATCGAACGGGTCGGCCTGGCCCAGGAGCTCGACAGCCTGGAGGTGGCGGCCTGGAATCTCTCCGGCGGCCAGGCACAGCGTCTTGCGATCGCCCGCGCCATCGCCCTCGATCCCGAAGTGCTACTGATGGACGAGCCGATCTCGGCCCTCGACCCGCTGAGTGCTGAGCGCGTCGAAGCTGTGATCCGAGCCATCGCGCGCGAACGGTTGGTGGTCCTGGTGACCCACAAAGTAGGCCTGGCGGTGCGACTGGCTCGCAACGCCGCATTTCTGTTGCGCGGTAAGCGCGGCGCGCGTCTGGTGGAAAGCGGCCCGGCTCCCGAGATCTTCGAGCACCCGGCGGATCCGGTGGCGTACGAGTTCGTGCGCATGGGCTATGGCAAGCTCGAAGAGCCACAGTCTGAACTCACCCAACCGGACGGCGACGGCACACCGGCAGTTCGGCCTAAGTCAGCTGAGAGCAAGGCAAACCCTTGGCGTGGCGGCCTGCAGCCCGCCCTCGGCCGGATTTTCCTGTTCGTCTGCGGTCGGAATACCAGCCGCTCCCCCGTGGCCCAGGCGATCTGTAATGCCGAGATCACCCGCCGGCTGGGTTTCGAGCTGCCGCCCGGATCTCGCGCTGTGAGCGCAGGTCTGGAGTCCCCGCCTGGTGAACCGATGTCCAGGGGCGCCCAATCGGCCCTCGGAGAGCTCGGTTTCACCCCGCATCAGCACGCCACCCGCCGGGTGACCGCCGAGCTGATCGAGCGAGCTGCCGCGATCTTCTGCATGACCGAGAAGCAATGCCGGGCACTGACCGAACGCTTCCCTCAGGCTCGCGCCAAGATCGAGCGCCTCGACCCGATCAGCGATCTGGCCAATCCTGCCGGCCAGGGCCCCGAAGTGCACCTGCAGATCGCCCAACGCATCCGCGATGCAGTGCGCTGGCGCCTCGACCAGGCTTCCGCCGCGGTCCCGGCCTAACCGCTCGTTTCGAACAATCGTCCGTGTAGGGCTCGCAGCAGAGGGCGTAACTCGTCGCGCTCGACCCGACAGCGCAGCACGGTCGCGTCCTGTTGCAGGACCTCGATGGCGCTGGCGATCCCGAGACTGTCCAAGGTTTCGCGCACCGCGGCGCGCGCATGGCCGTTCGTCGCCACCTGATCGCCGACGACTCCGAGCCAGGCAGGAAACTGCCGAACCTGGACCTTGCCCGCCTTATGACCGTTGAGACTGCGCAGCATGCGCGAGGCCTCATAGGGACGATCATCGACGATCGAGAAGCATAGGGAGTCGTGCGAGACGCTGACGGCGTCGAGGGGAAAGCCGTCGCGACCGAGCTCGTCCAACATGCGTCCAGCGGCGCGCGACTCGTCATCGAACCGGCCGCCGGTGACTCGGACCACGGTGCGCGGCGCCCGCACCGCCAGGGCGGCGACCCGCGAGACCGGACCGCGCCGCGCTTCGACCAGTCGGGTCCCGCCGGAGGGCTCCTGGGCCGGATGCCCAGCGACGACGATCGCCGTCACCGCCTGCCCACGCAAAGGCTGCAAGCAGTAGGGATGGAGGATTCGGGCACCATAGCCACCCAGAGCAGAGGCCTCGTCGTAAGAGATTTCCGTGACCAGGCGAGCGCCCGCGACGCGCTTGGGGTTGGCCGTAAAGACACCCGGAACGTCCTTCCACAGCTCCAGCCGGGAAGGCTCGAGCAACGACGCCAGAACGCTGGCGCTGTAGTCGCTGCCGCCGCGGCCGAAGAGCACCACCTGGCCGTCCTCCCGCACGCCGTAGAAGCCGGTCACCACCAGCACCCGCTGCGCCAGCTCCCTCGCTGCAGACTCCACCCCTGCTCGACTTGTCACGAGATCGCAGCTCCCTGCCCGGGACGCGCCGTGGCCGCGCAAACCGATCTCTTCGGAGGTGACGGATCGGGTGTCGACGCCGGCAGCTCGGAGCGCCGCGGCGACCAGAGGCGCGCTGAGCCGTTCCCCATAGGACAAGAGACGCACTTGATTTTCGCGCGACAAACCGAGCCGACGGGCGCGCTCGATCAAGGCGTCGACTTCAGCGATCCTCTGCTCGAGGGTCGTGGCCAGGCGCTCGTCGTTTGGGTTGATCTGCTCCGCCGCCTTGCCGTGGCGCCAGGCGAGTGCAGCGGCCAGGGGCGAGCCTTCACCGGACTCGGTCGGAACGCTACCTTGGGCTCGCCAGAGACTCCGTTCGATAAGGTCGGTCACTCCCCGGAGGGCCGAAGTGACGAGCAAGACCTGCTCGCCAGCGGCGCGACGCGACGCGACCACTTGGGCCAAATCGAGTAGATCTTGCCCCTCCGTCAGTAACGATCCGCCGATCTTGACGACCGTTCGCCGCGGGCTCCTGCTGCGCCGACTCATCCCAACGCACCTCTCTCCATCCCCCCTGGTGGTGCTCGCTGGAGCGCTGAGACGCAGCCAGCCGGTCGCGCCTCACCGCTCCTTTGGGTTCGATCTATCGCCCACCCTAGCACAACCGACAATCGGGTAGGCGCCCAACGCCGGTTTGGATACGATGCCGTCCATGAGTGAAACGATCTGGTCTGTCATGAGCGCTCGCCACTGCAAACGGGCTTTTCTCGATCGCCCCGTCCGCCGCGAGCTTCTGGCCGAAGTGCTGCGAGCGGCGGCGGACGCTCCGTCGTCGCGCAACACCCAGCCGTGGCACGTGTCGGTGCTCGCCGGCGCTAGCAAGGACGAGCTGGCGCGCCAATTGACCGCAGCCTTCGATCGAGGTCAGAAGCCGGCGGCTGACTTTCTCAACAATCCACACCAGCTCACCGGCGCTTACGCTGAGCGAGCCAGGGTTTGCGGCGCCGGGGTCCTGGCGAGCAAGGGCATCGAACGCGACGACGACTCGGCCCGCCATGCCCATGTGCGCGACAACTTCTCGTTTTATGGCGCGCCGGTGGAAATGATCTTCCATCTCGCTGGCGACGCCGTGCCAGGCAGCTTCCTGGCCACCGGCTGCTTCTTGCAGAATCTCATGCTCGGACTGGTCGCCAGTGGCCTTGGCAGCTGCCCACAATACAGCATCGCGGGCTATGCCGACATCATCCGCCGCCACCTTGGCCTGGCGCCGGAGCGGCGAATCGTCTGCGGCTTGGCGATCGGCTATGTCGACGACGCGGCGCCAGTCAACGGCTTCGTGCCGGAACGCGCATCGCTCGAGGAGTTTGTCGACTGGTGCTAGCTGAACAGCCCAGCGTAATTCTGCTGCACATCCGAGGCATGGTTGCGAATCCCCCAGCACAACAAGGGCGTCGCGGTGTAGACCGCCAGGCGCGGCCATTGATCGATCAGGAACCAGTCGACCGCCCGTTGCATCCCTGCCTCGTCGACGATCTGGCACAGTCGTTCGGCACCAGCTCGGCTCACCAGGTAGGCGAACGTACCGAACTGGCTGCGTAGGGGCACACCAAAGGAGCCCTTGGCGGGCTCGGCAATGTAATCCGCTGGCGCTAGGTCAATCTCTCCTCCGGTGGTCTCGAGGGTCTCGGCTTCGTCGAGGGTCACGCTGGGGCCCCCGAGATAGGCCAAGTCGAAGGTCGAAGGCAGGTCCGCGACGTAGCGCTCGCACCAGCGGCGGTAGAAGTCAGGGACAAAGAGCACATCGTCTTCGAGGACCAAAACGGTCGCCGGTCCTGACGCTTCGGCCGCCAGCTCTCGCCACAGCTGACGGTGGCTGAGAGCGCACGCGATGACACCTCGGCGATAGCCGAAATCGTTGTCACGGAAGAGGTGGCGCAGCTCGGGAGTCGGCGCCAGCTCGCGACCATCGACGGCGCGACGACGACGTATCCTACCGCGCTCGATCCCGGGTGGGAGCTTCCGGAAGAAGGCCTGTAGCCGATCCGGCCGGCGGTCGAGATTGATCACCTCGATCCGATCGATACCCGGCAGCGGTTCGCCGTTGCTCTGGCGCCCTTTCGAGTCGTCTGCTAGGGTTGCGGCAGCCATCCAACAGAGAGTATCGCAAGACTTTCGTATGCAAGCTGTCCGCCTCGCTGATCTGCCGCGCGACCCGGCAAACGCCGCCCGGGCAACTCCCGATCTCGGCGAGCTGCTCGGCGAATGGCGCAACTGCGACGAGGCGGCGGTCGGCCTCTACAGCTTTCGTCTGGCCACCTCGGGTACCACGCTGCGCGTGCGAGTGATGGGCAACGAGCCCTCCGGCCTGCGCGAGTGGGGCGAGGTGGCCGCTAGCGGCCTGTTCTTCGAAGGAGTGGACGGTGGCAGTGTCGTCGGCTTCGTTGCCGAGGTGCAAGTCGATGGGGTTTGCTGTCGGCTGCAGGTCAACTTGAAGCTCGGCGTGGCTGTCGTCGGTGGCTTCTATACCGCCGAGGCCGAGCCTCGCACAGCGCAGCGGCTGTTCCTACGCGAGTTCTTCTACCGGGTACCGACATGAGGCTACTCGACAACGCGCCGGCGCAATCGACAGAGTCGCTCGATGCCGGGCCGCTGCTTGGCGCCTGGGTCAGCTCGACCCCGGGGACCCGCGGTATCCGTGCTGCCGAGGTGACGCTAGCGGGTGACGCAATCGAGCTGCGCATTCGGGGCGCAGGCGATGATGGCGAGATCGACTGGGGAACAACTCACGGCGAGCTCTACCCCTGCACCGAGGAAGATCGCCAAAACAGCATCTGCCTTTTCGCCACTTATGATTTCGACTGCATGCAAAGCGAGTTGCAACTGCGGGTCAACAAAGGCGTCCTGTCGCTGACCAGCTTCAACACCTTCCGCGATGCTTCGGGCCGCAACGACTACGTGGTGCGTGAGCTCTTCTACCGTCGCGACGACACGGGGGGCACGGCTTGACACCTTCCCGACTCGCCGACGTGGGCTCGGTCACCGACGGCTTGACGCGTGAGCCGAGCCTCGATCGCGCCGCTTTGGCGGGCTACTGGCGCAATACCAACCCTGACGGACAAGGTCTCGCCACACTGGATATCCGCTTCGAGGGCGGCCAACTCGCAGTTGACGGCGAGGGTAGCGACGGCGGTGTCTTCCATTGGCACGATCCCGACACCAATCGGGTCTACTCCGAGACCCCTTTCGTCGCCTCCCCTATCGCCCTTGCCTGCCGCGCCGATCTGGGTGGTTATGCAGGCCTGCTGCAAGGCAACCTCAACATGGGTTTGCTCGTCGTCGGCCTCTATCGAACCGCCGATGGGAAGCAGCCTCTGGGCGCGTTCTCTCGCGAGTTCTTCGCTCGCCAAGAGCCTCCGCCAAGAGCGCCAAGGGTGGGCGACAGCGCTCTGTTCAGCGGCTTCGTCCCTCCTTCGACCCTCGATCTCGAGCCGATGAAAGGGCTGTGGCGCAACAGTGACCCGGCAGCTCAGGGTCTCTCGGTGATCTGTATCGAGTCGGCCGGCGAGGGTCTGGCGGTGGCTGCCACAGCGATTGGCCCGGACGGTCCGACGGACTGGGGCTCCACTGACGCGGCGACCTTCGCTTGTCTGGACGAAGGCGGCAAGCCGAGTACCTCACTGCTGGCGAGCTTCGATTTCGGTTTCCTACGCACCGATCTGCAACTGCGCACGCCTGGTGGCATCCTCGTAGCGGCCTGCTTCAATCGTTTCTTTGACGAGAGTGGGCGCCTCGACTATTTCACCCGCGAATTCTTCTACCGCCGAAGTTAGTCGTCGGGATACATGGCTCGCTGCAGGGCCCGGTAATCAGTAACCTGGATCCCAGCCGAGGCGATGTGCTGGCGCAGTCGGGAGTCCATGAAGGTGCGATAGACGCGCACGCGTGTCGGCCAGTCCGGCGCAATAGCGCGCAGCTCCGGGGTGTCGCGAGCCGGGTGGATGAGGCAATGGGTCAGGCCCGGCTTCAGAGTGTCGAAGGCACGGCAAGCAGCGGTGAGCTCGTCCGGTCCGGCGCTCAGATCAGGGATGGCGAAATCGTCCGGGTTGAGCAGCCCGCTGCGCCGCCAGGCGGTCAACATCTCGCGACCCGCTGCTTCGCCGGCCGGATCGGACCATGGCTCCGGGCGCCCTTCCCGACGACAGATAACCGGCACCAGGCCATGGTCCGTGGCGGCCTCGTAGTAGGCTGGCAGGTACCTGGAGTGCATGGCGGTGAACATGTGGGTATCGAGATGCGATGCGCCGAGGCCGGCCCGCTGTGCCTGCTCCACCTGGACGCGGATCTCTCGCCGGACGGCCGCGCCGCCCGCCCGGGCAAAAAGCTCCTGCCGGTTGCTCGGCAGAAAGCCCTCGGCGTCGAGCAGGCCGCTGGCCGGATCACAGGTCGAGATCGGTCGCCAGCGGTAGGCCTGCCATTCCGAGGTCAACATGGCGTGGACGCCAACGTCGAGCTCCGGGCGCTCGCGACAGATCTTGGCTACGGCGGGAAACCAGGGGGCTCCGACCATGACCGACGCCGACGAGATCGCACCGGCATCTGCCAGGTCGAGCCAGGCACTCACCGTTGCCTCGCACATGCCGAGATCGTCGATGTGGATAACGACCACCCGATCGTCGGGTCGATAGCCTAGCTTTTCGAGGTCACTCAAGAGGCGTCTCCGCGAGAGCCGAAGGGCTCCAGTGTCTTGGGTCGGCTGCCTGGTCGCGTGAGGCTGTGCTGAAAGATGTCGGTCCATTCGGCGGCGATGTGGTCCCAAGTGTAGCCGCCGTGGCGCACATGCTCCCGGCCGGCCTGCCGGACGCGCTCGGTGTAGGCCGAGTCCTCGACCAGGCGACGCACTTGTTCGACGAATGAACGAGTGTAGTCGGCGCTGCCCCAGGGGTCCGAAATCAGGCAGGGCGCGAAGCCCACCGTTTCGCGTAAGGCGAAGTCCTTGGTGGTGACGATCGGAACACCGAGCGCCTGAGCTTCCAAGGCCACGAGGCAGCTTACCTCGGGCGTGTCGGTCGGATAGAGCACTGCCCGGCAAGTCGTCATCTCGCGCCAAAACTGCCGCCGCGTCAGCGGACCGACGTAGCGCGCGCCCGGCGCAGCGGCCACTAGCCGGTCGTAATGCGCCTGCGCCGCCCGTGCCCGGACACGCCGCTCCGGGTCGTCGACCAGTAGATCCTCGATGTCGTAACAGGTGACCAACAGCTCGGCCTGCGGATAGAGCGCATGGACCTGCGGCCAGATCTCGGCCAGCAAGGTCTCGAGACCGCGGATCGGCCGCGAACCGAAGATGAAACGTAGCGGTGCGCCAGGCGAGGCATCGGGCGTCTCCGACAGAAGCTCGTCGATCGCAGGCTGGTCCACCCCATTGCGCGTCAGTCGGGCGATAGGCGCCAACTCGGGCAACGTGTCGAGGTAGGCGGCGCGATGAAAGCGGCTCAGGAAGAAGCAGAAAGAAGCCCGCGGCAAGACCTGTCGCAGCCCGCGGACGCTCTCCTCTTCGGGCGGATCGTGTAGCCACAGGCCCTTGACCCGTGCCGGCAGATCGAGCTGCAACGCCTCGAGGAAGAATCGGCAGCTGATCAGTAGATCCCGTGGACAGGGCACGGCGCCGCTGAGCAATCGCTCCTCAGGCAGGTAGGTGACGCCGGCCACCTGACGCTCGCGGTCGGTCTTACAGGCCACTGTCACGCGATGACCCAGCCGCTGCAGGGCTCGCGCCACCCAGACCACCGCCGATTCGGCACCGCCGAGCGACAGCGCCACCGGATCCTCGCCGGTGATCGTCAGCCCCCGGGTGTGGATACCAAGATCGAGTTCTGTGGCGGCTGGCATCGGCCCTCAGTCCGCCGCGAGCTCTCTTTCGTACTCGCGCACGTAGCCTTCGGCCATCGTCTTGTAATGGAACGCGGCCATCGCTCGATCACGACAGGCTCGCGGATCGATCGTGTGCACATTCTGCAGCGCGGTGAGGTACTCGTCTCGTTTGGAGCAAACAAAGCCGACCTCCGGCGTCACCAGCTCCGGACAGGCTCCTCGATCGCTGGTTACCACCGGGGTTCCGGACATCAGACATTCGGCGATCACCAAGCCAAACGATTCGTTGATCTGGGTCGGGAAGAGCAAGGCGCTGGCGCCGGCGTAGAGCTTCGCTCGTTGGGTGCCATAGTGCTCGCCGACCCAATGAGCGCCATGGCGTTCGCAGTGCGCACGGACCGTGCTCAAGTAGCGATTGCAGCTACCGGAACCGGCGACCAGCAAACGCAGATCGAGCTCGGCGGCAAGATCCAGCGCAATGTCCAACCCCTTGGCTCGTCCCCACTCCGCCGAGCCCATGGCGAAGAGGATGTAGTCCTCTTTCTCCTGACTGAAGAGGAATTCGGCTGGGTCGATGCCGTTGAGCACGTAGCGCTGGCGTCCGTAGGCCTCGGCCAGGGTCCTGGAAACGAAAATCCAGTTGTCCCGCGCTTGCGCGCGATCCTTGACCATCAGGTCCATATCGACATGGCAGGTCCGCAGCCAAGGCTGGCCGCGAACGTCGGCCTCGTTGGACAACGGATCCTCGCGGCTCAGCTGCCAGACATCAGCGTCCCAGATCGGCCCGCTGACCAGGTCGACTCCCGGTGGCAGGGCGATCGCTGCACCGTCTTCCAAGTAGTAGTAGACGTGATGACCGAGCTCGGCCAAGCCTTTGGCCAGGTTGTCATACAACCGAGCCCCGGATCGGCCACCAACCGCCGCCGGATAGCGGTGCTCCGAAGCAATCATCACACGCATCGTCGAGTACCCTCTCCTGCCGCCTGGACGAATTTCGGTTAGGGTAGTGACGCCACTCAGGGTTGTCAAACGGAAAGGGCAAATGTCCCAGGCAAGTCTTTCGGAGCAAGGAAGCCTTACGCTGCCCATCGCCCTCCGCGAGGTAGTGCAGGCGGCATTCGCCCGAGCGACCGAAGCGGAGAGTTTGCTCGGCGAGCTGCTACGGCAGCCCAGCTACGATCGCCGCCTGATCCGACGGCTGCTGCAAGTAGCCCGCGGCCACACCGAAGCGGCTTGGGACTTGAGGCAACTGGCGACACTGGCCTTGGAGCACCAGATCACAAAGCTCGACCCGCAGGCGACCGCCGAGCTAGATTACCTTTTCGGCGAGTTGGGACTGTGGGAGGAGGGTGCTGAGCAGGTCGCCTTGACGGACGACATCTTGCGGCAGGGCTTCTCGAGCCGCGAGTCAGGGGTCTTTGCCGAAGAGTTGCTGCGCTGGCTGGGTCGCAATGCTCGGGTGCATCGAGCCCTCGATGGGTTTCGGACGTCACCTGCGGCCCTGGCCGACTTCATCGCCCTGGCCCGGCGCGCCTGTCGCCTGCACTTCGCACGCTTTCTCTTCGATCCACACGAAGTGGCCCGCCGCATCACGGCGGCGACCCGAACGTCAGGCGCGACACCGTCGCCCTACCTCGAGCAAAACCCTTTCTCGCACGCCGAAGCTCGACGCACTCTCGAACGGCTGCCGATCTTCGAGCGCACGATCCTTGACGATCTGATCCAGGCCCAGGTCGCCTATTGGGTCGCGGCCGAGACGCCGGCGGAGATCAACTCTCTGGTGGAGTATCCGCTGACCACCGTGGTCTTGGTGGTCAAGCCCGGCGGCAGCTGTGCTGAGCTCGAGCTCAAGCGGGCCGGCCTGCGGCGTGAAGCACCTCTCGGCGCGGTCTTCGAGCGCGACGGACGACCGGTGCCCAAGAGCCATCGTCTCGACGGTGGCAGCTTCGGCCATCACCTGGAATGGGAATCCCAGGCTGCGGCCCGGGTGGCGCGGCTCTTTCGCCACGTCCACGGGGAGGAGGCGCCCCTTCCAGCGGTCGTCGCCCTGTCGACCGTCGACACGGTGCCCTTCGGCGGTGAGCGGCTCCCGCCGCGCGACTACTTCGACAGCCCGCACGTCTTTGGCCAAACCTTCGACGCCGTGCAGAGTGCGATCGACCGATCCGTAGCGGCGTTCTTCCAGCCCCCTCGGTCGCCTCCGGCGGAGGAGACCGCCACCGAGAGCTTTCTGGGTTACGCTCGCTTGAGTCAGAGTATGGTGGTCGGGACCTCATCATTTCGCCTTGACAAGCTCTCGACCTATCTCTCCGACAAGGGACCGGAGGTCTACTTCCGTGACGGTCTGGGACGAGACTACGATGACGCCGAAGCGCGGTGCTTCGCCGACGAGCTGCTGGAGGAAATCTTGCCTCAGTACGTTGCGCCACAGTGTGCGCCGCCTGCGACCGATGGCGAGTCCTACGGCGCCTACGTCCGAGCCGCCTTGGCCGGACCGCAGAACCGCGCCCTCGCCGACGCGTGGTACAGCCGCCTGGTGCAACGGGTCGCCAAGTTCTGGGGAACCCTGCTGGCCACCGGCTCAGGCTCCTCCGGCGAATGTTTCGTACCTCGTAACGTCGGCCTGCGCCGGACTTGGAACGGCGGCGAATGGCGGATCGAAGTCGTCTTTCTCGACCATGATGCGCTGCGCACCGCGACCGCGACCCTGGAAGACTTCTGGCCCGAGCACGAGATGCTGCCCATCGTGCGCGACGAGTACTACATTCGTGGCGGCCACGACGAACTTGGCGCGCTGCAAGCTCTGGCGTCGATCTATCACGTCGATGCATCGACGATCGCCGATGCCGAGCAAGCTTTTCACCTCGAGTTGAAACGCGCCTTCGATGCCACGCGGGCGGCTCTCGAAGCGACCGGTCGTCTGGACGACGTGCTCCATCCGAGCTACCAGAGGAAACTACTCGAATGGCACGAGCTGGTGCGTCTGAGCCTCACACCCCACGGCGTGAGCGATGCGTGGAAGACTCTCGGCGAGGGCCTGCTCCGTGCCGGCGGCTGGCACGAGAAACTGATCCGTCAAGCGGTGGCCATGGCGCGCCGGCACACGTCGTTCTTCGATCGCTACGCCTTCCTCTACGAAGCCCCGGAATCCACCCGCTGATCCGGGTTCGGGTCGCTCAGGTACCTGGCTTTGAGCCGCTCGAAGAGGCACCCCCCCGCGTAAGTACCGTTCTTGTCCGCCTCGGCCGAGCGCCAGCGCTCGTGCCACAAGTGGACCGCCCGCGTCTGCGGATCGAGAGTCGTGTCGCGAGCCGGATCCAGCAGATCGCGCCAGGCGTCGTAGGGCAGCGGGCAGAAGGTTCTCGGCGGCCGGACATGACCTTCCAGGTCGTGCTCTCGCACCGCTCGGCCGAGGAGAGCCGGTCCGGTCTCGCCCCATAGGAGCCGGCGCGGATCGGATCTGCGGCAAACCTCCCAGGCGTAGGCCATGACCGGCGAACCCGGCGGCGCCTTGATCACGCAAGTCGTCACCGCGTCCTCACTGCCGGCCAACTCGCTGGCAAAAACGTGCTCGTCCCCCCAGTCGAAGGGACGCACACAGACGACATCGGTGTCGACCCACCAGCCGCCCCGCTCCAACAGCAGCCGGTAGCGGAAGAAGTTCGAGAAACCGGCGAACGAGCCACCCTCTCGGTAGCGGAAGACCTTGGATCGCGGCAGGATCTCCGCTGCATCACGGAGTTCGGCGCCGGCGGGCAAATCGGCGACCTCGTCATATGTATAGAGGTGGTAGCGATACCCGTGAGCGAGAAAGGAGCGGATCGACAACACTTCCATGCACGACAACGCCGGGCCGATCCAAAGCGACTGCAGGATCTGACTCATCGCTTCTTCGACGATGAGCCGGCAAACAAATGCTGGTACTTGGCGAGGTAATGGGCGTAGCGCCGCATCGCCTCGATGTATTCCGAACGTAGCCGTTTGCCGTAGCCGCGCCCGGCGAGCCACTCCCGCAGCTCGCTCTCGCCGTGCTCCCCTTCGTCTTGCCGTCGAGCGGCCAGAAAGCGTGTGACGCAGGAATCCCAGTCTGCCAGTGCACGGGTCATCTGGCGGGTGAGGAATTTCTTCAACTTGCCCGCCTCTTGCAACCGGCGCGTCTTGCGATAGGCCTTCTCCACCGCCTTGTGAAACGCCGCACGGCCGGCTGTGCGCAGAGCCTCATCGGCTCGGTAGATCCCATCGAGGAAGCTGATCACGCTCCGTGTGTCCTGCGCTGCGGCCGGCATCTCGACCAGGTACTCTTCGTCAACGAGCATCGAGGGGACGCTATCGAGCGGTCGGAAGCACTGCGCGCGAGGCCCGTAGAAGAACAGCTGATCGTGGTCCATGAAAATCAGCTCGATCCGCCAGCGCCCGGCCTTCCAGACATTGCGAAGTCCGACGTTACGAGCAACGAACGACTCGCCCCGAGAACCGGTGCCGAAGGCCAGCAAGGTACCCCAGAACCGGCCGGCCTGTTTCAACAATCGGCGGTAGGTCCGATCGGCCTGACGTCGATTGGCCGGCACACTAAAGGCTGCCTCGACGTACTGGCCATAGTCGTCGGAAGGCTCTGCAGGCGGCTGATAGGTCGGCAGGATCTCCGCCAAGACAGTGTCCGCCAGCCATCGCTGCTCGGCGACCTCGGCCCCCCGCCCCAAGCCTTCCTGGTAGAAAATCCGCGGACCATCCGCCGACAGGTAGCCAAACACCTTGTCGACCCGGAACGACGAGCTACCGACCAGAATGCCCTGGGAGGGCTTCATCGCGACCAGGAACTCCATGGTCAACTTGACGTCGTCGTCACCGGCCGGGATGTTCCAGCCACGCTCTTTCTCAGCCTGGTCGACGCATTTCTGCATGGCGGAGCGCATCGACTCGAAGTTGTCGCCGAAGTAGGTCGAATGGGTGAAGTAGTTCATGATGTCCACCGGGCCGTAGGGCGTCGGCAGCATCGACACCGTCTGCACGCAGACCGGCAGGGAGACTGGTGCGGGCCGGCGATGGATCTTGTGGAAGATGGCCTTAGCCTTGGCCGCGGCGGCCGATTCCCATTCGAGCCCCTTGCCATAGCCACCCCCATCCAGCTGATGCTGGTAGGGGGCGGTGCCACCATCTGGCCGCAACCAGGTCACTCCCAGAGGACACTCGGAAGGTCGGCCAGCGCGCTTGAACTGGATCTCGATCCAGCTCCCCGGAGGTTTGAGGACCAGGGCGACGGTCCGTAGAGGGTACTCGACCATCGAATTGAGCATCTGGCGCGGCCGTTCGGAAACCCAGAACGTCTGGTTCAGATCCGTCAGCTGGCGGACGATCTCTGCTTCGAGCTCCGGCAGCTGTTCCCGCAGGCGAGCCGCCTCGGCAATGCATTGGGTGTTCGAGATCAGCGATGGAGAGACCGAAGCCAGACCGCTGCGGACCTGCTGCAGGAAGCGCT
This sequence comes from Acidobacteriota bacterium, assembly GCA_039029035.1. Classification (GTDB taxonomy): domain Bacteria; phylum Acidobacteriota; class Thermoanaerobaculia; order Multivoradales; family J023; genus JAAELT01. The sequence goes on from JBCCGX010000047.1 coordinate 18,353, forward strand.
CCACCACTTCGTCGGGCGTGATCAGGTAGCGCGCCAACTGCACACGGCACTCTTGATCCGGCAGGGCCAGATAACGAAAGAGATCGGCGTCGGCGATCGGCCAGGCGTTCAGCGGCCGGTGGAACGACGCGTTGCGCTCGAGTCGCGCAGTGAATTCTTCGGCGAAGGGCTGCAGCTCCGTGGTGGAGAACCCCTCACGCAAGACCGCCGAGCGCAGGCGGCTCCGATCCTTGGCCAGGAGCCCCAGCGCGGCGAAGAGCTCGACGTGCTCTTCGCCGACTTTGGGTGGCAGCCGCAGAGCCAGACTCTCCAGCATCAATGCGGCGAGAATTCGGGTCTCCCAGGCATAGCCGTCAGCATCCCGGGCCCCCGTCCACAGCTCCCGAGCCAGCTCGCGGCAATAGCTCCGGCCGCCGCACAGGCTGCACAACCAGTCGACAGCTGACTGCCCCGGAGCAAAGCGAAGGCGGACAAGCTGCTGCCGGACGAGCGAAGAGTCGACGAGAGGCACTCCGATACCCAGCCGCCGCGGCGCGGCGACCGTTACCTCCTGGACGAGAAGGTTAGTAGACCAAGGCTTCCCGGCGAATACGCCCTAGATGCTCTCGCAGGATGAGAACCGCAGGGCCGCGAAGCCCAGGCGTCCCCTGGGCTCCTTTGGGTTCGGCCTTGCCCTTTAGGAACAGAACTCGGCTCCTACGTGCAAGACTTCGGATCTTTCGGACTGGCCTTCGGCTCCTTGGGTCCGCCCTTCGGCTCCTTGGGTCCGCCCTTGGGCTCCTTGGGTCCGCCCTTGGGCTCCTTGGGTCCGCCCTTCGGCTCCTTGGGTCCGCCCTTCGGTTCCTTGGGTCCGCCTTTCGGTTCCTTGGGTCCGCCCTTCGGCTCCTTAGGTCCTCCCTTGGGCTCTTTCGGCGGCGACTTCGGAGTGCCCTTGCCTTTTTTGCCCTTGCCCTTGCCTTTGCCCTTCTTTTTCTTCTTCTTTTTCTTCTTGTCGGGATAGGGCGTGCGTAGCGCGTTGGACGCCGCGTTC
>JBCCGX010000048.1:0-19354 GCA_039029035.1 Acidobacteriota bacterium
CTCGGGCCGCGGCTCGATCCCGGAAACCTCCGGCAAACCCTCGAGTTGGTCGACGACGTGGACCGTTACCGGCTCAGCGCCCTGGATCCGCACGATCAGCTCCTCTTCCGGCGTCGCGGGCGGCAGCCGCTGAATCACGGGCGTGCTGCCCTCCGGGACCGACCGCAACGACAGCGTGCTGCCGTCCATCACCACCGATACCACCGCGGCCGCGGGCTCGAACCAGATCGCCCGGACCCGACTTTCTGCCGCGGTTCGGATTTGCAAACGAAGTTCCTGTAGGTTGTGGGTGAGGCGGCGCCTTGCCACCTCCTCGAGCTCGGGCCAGGGCAGATCCACTGCCGGAGCAGCGCTCCTCAGCAAGTCCTGCCCGACCAGCGGAAAGTAACGCAGGAACGGTCCGGTCGCCCCCGGTTCGAAGCCGAACTGGCGGGTCCACGGATCGGGTTCCTTGTCGAGGCTGAACCAGTAGCGCTCACCCGTATCGGCATCCAGCGCATAGATCACCGAGTTCTGGCGCACGGTCTCGGCACCGTTCCACACGGCGGCCCCCAGCATGACCACGCCGAACAGGGCCGCGGCCGCCGGCAGCCACCAGGGTCGACGGCCGGTGATGACCTCCAGATGCGGGATCAGCAGACCGAGCAGGAAGATCCACAGCACAAGCGGCGCACCGCCGAGCTCGAACAGACTCTGAAGACCCACGTAGACCGAAGCGGTGAACGGGGCGACCAGAACGATGCCGGGCACGGCAGCGACGGCGAGGATCCCCACCGTGCGCCACGGGGGCAGCGTTTCGGCGCCGGCCCGGCACAGGGTGCCGACGGCGGCGAGACTGAAAAGCAGCGGCCAGACGAACAGGTAGTTGCTCGCCACCGGCAGGTAGAGGCCACTGGTCAAGACCATCAAGATCAGCCACCAGCTCAGGGCGCCGACAGCCATGTTGAACATGCCGACGGTGCGGCGAAAGAACCGGTAGAGTCCTGCGAAGGCGGCCAGCGAAAGACTGGCGAAGGCGATCATGTAGCGCGAGGCCCCTTGCGTGCTGCCCATGATCACCGCCACGCCGCCGCCGTCGCGGACCACGTACCAGAGCAGAGTGATGGCCACCGGGATGATCACCAGCATGCCGAGAAAGGCCAGCCATCCCAGGCCAAGGCCGAAGGCCGACAGCAGCCCGCGGCGCAAGCCGAGGATCACCACCGCCGCGAACCACAGCGCCGCGAGCACCGCGGAGGCGAAGGCGAGAGCCGGCGGATAATGGATCATGGTCGACCCTGGCAAGTTGAAGTAGGCGCGGTCGGCCTGCTCGCGCTCGGCGGAATCCAGGCCGGCGAAGTCGAGATCGCCGAAACGGCGAGCGAGGCCCAGGGCGTAGGAGCCCTGGTGCTGGATGCTGCGCGGATCGACGTCCGGAGGCCGATCGAGCATCGTGTGATAGTGCGTCAGGCCATCGATGAACGCCAAGTTGAATCCGTCGTAGCCGGCCGCGAGAAACGCCGTGAAGTCGGTGTCGTTCGGCAAGCGCTGATAGATCTGGTTCATCAGGGAGCTGGCGAGGGGGCGCGGCGCACCCTCGATAAAGCGACGGATCCACCAGCCGTGGCGGGCCCCGGTCTGGAACATGTAGACCGGGCCCCGATGCCCGCGGGCATCGAAGTTGACCACCACCTCGACGTCGCGGGCCCATGGATGCTCCTGGACAAAAGTCCGCGCGCCGTGCAGGCCCACCTCCTCGGCATCGGGGAAGAGGAAGATGACGTCGTTTCGGAGTCGCGGTCCGGCGGCGAGCGCGCGGGCGGTTTCGAGCAACGTCGCCACCGCCGCGCCGTTGTCGCCCGCTCCCGGCGAAGTGGGTACCGAGTCGTAATGGGCCGAGAGCAGCACCGCCCTCGGCCCCTCGCTGCCCGTCGGCCGGGTGCCCCTCAGCCGGGCGACAACGTTGTGGACCGTCACCACCTGGAATAGCCGCCCGCGCTGCTGCGTGCTGGTGGCCCGTTGGACCTGGGTCTCCAGGCCGAGGCCTTCGAGCTCGGCGACGAGATCGTCGCGCACCTGCCGATGCGCTGCCGAGCCCACCGGGCGGGGCTTCTGAGCGATCGTTCGAACGTGCGCCAGGGCGCGCTCGGCGGAGAACTCCGCAAGCGGCGCCGAGGCTCCTACCGCCTGCGGCGGCCGCTGCCGGGAAACCGCCCAGGCTGGGCCCAGCACCAGGAAAAGACAGAGCACCAGAGCGGGAGCCGGTCCCAGACGGTCGAGCGCGGCGGACGGCTCGGCGACCCGGCGGGTGACGCCCACGGGGACGCCCGCTGCATCGGGCACCTCCTCCTCCAGCCGCCAGAGGGCGCGCGAGCGCGAGGCGACGGCCAGGATGGTCAAGATGGCGAGGCCAAGGACGATGAAAAACAACCCGATGCCCCGGCCCGGGCCCACCCCGATCAGCTGGCCTACGGTGGATGCCAGCGGTCCGTCGGCCGCCATCAACGGCTCGAACACCTGATCCGCCAGCGGTCCGGCGGTGAGCAGGCCGACGGGACCGGCGGCGCCGAGGATCATGCCCCGCATGGCGAAGACCCGTCCCTGGACGTCCGGCGGCACCTTGCTCATCCAGATCGCCTGACCATGACCGGCCATGATCGGAAAGCCGAGGCTAAAACAAAAGGCCGCCGAGGCGATCAAGGCTGCGTTCGGCTGCAAGCCACCAAGCAGCAGGATCAGGCTTTCGGCCGCCATCACCCCCAGGATCACCGGGACGCGCCGCTGAGCTCCGCCCCAGACCGCCATCACGATGCCTCCCGCCAACGTGCCGACGCCGGTGGCGGAGAGCACCAGGCCGAGCACGACCGGCGAGGCAAAGCCCAGCACCAGCGGGGGGAACAAGGTGCTGACCATCGAGAGGCATAAGGTGATGCTGGCGGACATCAGCACCAGATGGAGCAAGCCGCGACGCTGGCGCAGGAACGTCCAGCCGTAGATCGCCTGCTGCAGCGTCGAGCCTTTCGCCGCCGCCTGTCCCTCGGCGGAGACCTCTGGTTTGGGCAGACGCACCAGCAGCAGGATGATGATCGGGGCGAAGTAGGAGGCGAAATTCAGCAGCACGATGCCCTTGAGCCCGATCGCCAACAGCAGCAGCCCGCCCAGCGGCGGCGCCAGGATCCCGATCACCGCCCCCCCCATCTGCAGCAAGCCGCTCGCTCGGCCGATCTGGTCGCGACCCACGAGCAGGGCTACGACAGGAGCAAAGGCAGGCAAGGAGAAAGCCTTGAAACAGGAGACCGCCGCGATGACCCAGTAGATCCGCCAGACTTCCAGGGGCTCGGCCTGGACCAGTCGATACAGAATCAGATTCAGCAGGGCCGGACCGAGGTTGCTCAAAATGAGGATGTGGCGCCGGTCCCAACGATCCGCCACCACCCCGGCCCACGGCGTCAGCAGGAGACTGGGCAAGGTCACCGACAGGCTGATCAGGGCCATCCGGGTCACCGATCCCGTGTCTTGATACACCTTCACACTGAACGCGAAACCGATCAGGATGGAACCGAGAGCCGAAACCACGTTCCCCGACCAGAGCAGAAGAAAAAGGCCCATCCCGCGACGCGTCGTCGCCTGTGGCATCGTTTGGTCCTCCCTCTACTCTTCTCGCAAGGCGACCATCGGATCGATCCGGGTCGCCCGCCGCGCCGGCAGGTAGCTGGCTGCGAGCGCCCAGGCGATCAGCAGCAACACGATGACCCCGAAGCTCAGAGGATCGGCGGCGCCGACGCCGTACAGCATGTACGGCAGCCACTCGCTGAAGACCGAGGCCAGCAGCAGCGCCATCGCCAGACCCAGGGTCACGCCCAGCAGGGTCAGTGCCAGGGCCGGCCGCAGCACCTGCTTCTGCACGTCCTTGGAGCGGGCGCCCAGGGCGATACGGAGACCGATCTCGCGGGTGCGCTGGGCCACGGAGTGGGCCATCACGCCGTAGACACCCACCGCTGCCAGAAGCAGTGAGACGGTGCTGAACAGGCTGAACAGCAGCCGGTTGAAGCGGGGACGCGACATCCTCATGCGAACCAGCTCGTCCATCGTCTGGATGCTGGCGACGGGCAGATCCGGATCGGCGGTGCGGATCACCTCACGCACCGCGGCCGTGGCGCTCATCGGATCGATGGCGGCGTGGATCACCAGCGCCAAGCTGCGAGTACGAAACTGCGGATAGGGAACATAGAGCAGCTCGCTGGTGCCGGCAGCCAATCCCCGATCCTTGACATCAGCCACCACGCCAACCACGGTGCGCCAGCCGCCGAACAGGGAGCTTTTCAGCTCCAGCCGCTGTCCGATGGGATTCTTGTCGGGCCACAGGCGGCGGGCCAGAGCGCTGCCGACGATGACGACGCCCGGCGCCTGGTCGTGATCCAAATCGTTGAAGCTCCGGCCCTCGAGCAGGGGGATGCCCATCGCCTGGAAGTAGTCGGGATTGATCATCCGCCAGCCGACCTCGGGGTCCGGCGCTCCCGGCACCGGCTTTCGCCCCTCGACGAAGATCTCCCCGCGTTGATCCGAGAAACCGAGCGGCAGGTCGGAGATCAGACCCACGGTCCAGCTCCCCGGCAGTCCCTCGAGCCCCTCCTGCAACCGGCGGTAGAAGGCCATCAGCTGAGGGCCCTTGGGATAGCTCTTGGGCGACAGGTAGACCTGCAATGTCGCCACGTCCTGAGTGCGGAAGCCGGGGTCCACTTGCTGCAGGTTGTAGAAGGTCCGGATCATCAGCCCGGCGCTGGCGAGCACCACCAGGGCGAGCGCGATCTCCGACGCCACCAGGAGGCTGAGGAGCGGATGCCGGCGGATGCCGGCCATGGACCGACCTTCTTTGATCGCCTCGCTGAGGTCGATCCGGGAGGCTCGGAGCGCCGGTGCCAGGCCGAAGAGGAGGCCGGTCGCGACCGACGCGGCGAGGGCAAAACCCAGGATCCCCCAGTCGATGCCCACCTCCTCCAAACGGGGCATCGCACCGAGATCGAAGGCGACGACGGCGTTCGTCCCCCAGTAGGCCAGGAGCAGTCCCAGGCTGCCCCCCACCATGGCTAGCACCAGGCTCTCGATCAGCAGCTGCCGCACGACGGCGAGGCGGCTGGCACCGAGGGCGGTGCGCAACGCCACCTCGCGCTCGCGGACCGGCGCCTGGACCAGGAGCAAATTGGCCACATTGGCACAGGCGATCAACAACACCAGGACCACCGCGCCGAAAAGCGCCAGCAGCTGCGGCCGCACGTTCCCGACGATCTCTTCATGAATCGGCACCAGGCCGATGCCCCAACCGCTGCCGGCGGGGTAGACACCGGGATAGTCGTGCTGGAACCCGGCCGCGATGGCATCCATGTCCGCCTGAGCCTGCTGCCAGCTGACGCCTGGCTTCAGGCGTCCGACCACCACGACGGGACGCAGGTGCCGAGCATACGACGTGTTGACGATCAAGGGCACCCACAGGTCGGGGTCGCCGGTCAGAAACCGAAAGCCTTCCGGCATGACCCCGACCACCGTATAGGGGATCTCCGACAGGGACACGGAGCGCCCGATGACGTCGGTGTCGGCGCCGAACCGGTTCTGCCACAGACGGTGGCTCAGAATGACGACGTGCTCGTTGTCGGTCTCGTCTTCCGGCACAAAGGTGCGCCCGAGGGCGGCCTCGGCCCCGAGGAGGGCGAAGAGGCCGACCGAGACCCGCCCGCCCTGCAGCCGCTGCGGCTCGCCTCCGCCGGTGAGATTGTAGTTCCAGGTAATCGAGCCAGCGAGGGTTTCGAAGCTCTGATTCTGGTCCTGATAGTCGACGAATTCCTGTCCCGAAGCCGGGGTTTTCGGGATGCCCAACTGCGGGAACCGGCCCCAGATCATGAACAGCCGTTCGGGTTCGGTGTAAGGCAGAGGGCGCAGCACCACCGCGCTCACCAGGCTGTAGATCACCGTGGTCGCGCCGATGCCCAGGGCGAGACAGAGGACCGCCGAGACGGTCAAGCCCGGCCGGCGGATCAGCATCCGGAGGGCGAAGCGAAGATCGCGCTGAAGGGTCGTCATAGGCTCCTCACTCAACTTCCAGAGGCTGTCCGCTGGGCTCCGAATCCGTCGCCCGCGCCTCACTCAGAAACCTCCTGAGCGCCCTCGCGAGAGCCTCGACATGGGATGGACCCACCATCGCGTGATGGTCTCCGGGCACAGGTTCGATCACCACGCCGCCTGCCGCCAGGGCGCTCCAACCCAGGGTTGGCTCGTCGGACTCGGCGGCCTGCCGCACCCCGGCGCGAAAGAGGATCACTGTTTCCGGGTAGGTTTGCGGCTGGTAACGGCTCTCTGCCCGCTTGTGGACCTCGTTGGTGACCAGGAACTGTCGCAGGTTCTCGACCGAGAAATCCTCCGAGATCTGACCTTGCTCCTGCAGCGATCTGACGACGAAAGCAAGCTGATCGTGCGGCGCCACCGCGTTCAGAGCCGCCCGCAGCTCATCGACCGGCAGCTGCCAGTAGCGCTCGAAGAAGTTGAGCACCCGGTAGGCCTCGTCGACCTCGTCGGTCCGGATCACCTCCATGGGTCCATCGGAGCGCCGGATCGAGGTATCCATAAGGCCCAGAAACGCCACCTTCTGCCCCTCCGCGGTGAGCTGCCGGGCCATCTCGTAAGCCACCAGGCCGCCGAACGACCAGCCCGCCAGAAAGTAGGGACCCTGAGGCTGAACGCTGCGGATCTCGGCGAGATAGCACCCGGCCATCTCCTCGACCGTGGCGAGTGGCTCGCCGCCCGGAATCACGCCAGGAGACTGGAGCCCGTAGAACGGCTGATCCGTTCCCAGGGCCTGCGCCAGCAGGCGATAACACATCACGTCACCGAGCAGGGGGTGGACGCAGAAGACCGGCTTGTGAGCTCCGGCGGGCTGGAGCGCCACCAGCAGCGAGGTCTCGTCCGGCGCTTCGCCGCGGCGCAGCGTCGCCGCCAGCGCCTCCACTGTCGGCCCCTGGAAGAGAGCCATCAACGGCGGTTGGTGTCCGAGACGGCGGCGGATCTCGGCCATCAGGCGGGTCGCGAGGAGCGAATGGCCTCCCAGCTCGAAGAAGTTGTCGCGTACGCCGATCGGCCGCAGCGACAGCAGCTCTTCCCAGAGCTGCACCAGGGCGAGCTCCAGAGCATCGCGCGGCGCAACGAACCCTTCACCCGGCGCAGCGGTGGTCTGCGCCAGATCCGACAACACCCGGCGGCTGAGCGCGACCCGATCGAGCTTGCCGCTGGGAGTGAGCGGCAGGCGGTCGAGGACCCTGAAGATCGCCGGCACCATGTATTCGGGCAGCGTCTTGGCGAGGGTCGAGCGCAGCTCGCCGGGCTCCGGTCGCTCGTCGGCTGCGGCCACCACGCAGGCCACCAGCCGCCGATCCGCTCCATCACCGTGGTTCACCACCGCCGCTTCGCCCACCTCCGGCAGGCTGGCGAGCGTCGCCTCGATCTCCCCCAGCTCGATGCGGAAGCCCCGCACCTTGACTTGGAAATCGAGTCGTCCGAGGAACTCGACGCTGCCGTCGGCCAGACGCCGTACCAGGTCCCCGGTCCGGTAGAGCCGCACGCCCGCCATGGCGGCCAGGGGATCGGGAATGAATCTCTCGGCCGTCAGCGCCGGTCGCCGGGCGTAGCCGCGCGCCAGGCCCACCCCGGTGATGTGCAGCTCACCGGAGACGCCCACCGGCACCGGCCGCAAGTGACGGTCGAGCACGTGGATCCCGAGGTTGGCGATCGGCCGCCCGATGGGCACCGCGCGCCGCGGACGGTGACGCTCGCAGGCCCAGGCGGTCACGTCGACCGCCGCCTCGGTGGGACCGTAGAGATTGTGCAGCTCGGCCGCTGAGCAGGCAAAGAAGCGCCGTTCGAGCTCAGCCGACAGGGCCTCGCCGCTGGTGATCACCCGGCGCAGGGAGACGCAGCGCTCGAGCCCCTCCTGCTCGAGGAAAATCTGCAGCATCGAGGGCACGAAATGGAGGGTGGTGATGCCCTGCTCGACGATCAGGTCCACCAGGTAGGTGGCGTCACGATGGCCGCCCGGACGCGCCACCACCAGCTGCGCGCCGTAGATCAGCGGCCAGAAAAACTCCCAGACCGAAACGTCGAAGCTCATGGGGGTCTTCTGCATCACCCGATCGTCGGCAGCCAGAGGATAGGCGTCCTGCATCCACAGCAGGCGATTGACGATGCCGCGGTGGGAGTTCATCACCCCTTTCGGCCGTCCCGTGGAGCCCGAGGTGTAGATGATGTAGGCTAGCTGCCCGGGCTCGTCGGTCCTGGTGAGCCGGCGACGCTCGGCGCCGGAGGTCCGCCGCCAGGCGCTGTCGAGACAGACCGCCTCGGCGCCGTCTTCGGGTAGCAACCGCCGAGATCTCTCCTCGGTGAGAATCACCGGAGCTCGCGAGTCTTCGAGCATGAAGGCGAGGCGTTCGCGGGGATAGGAGGGATCGAGGGGCACGTAGGCTCCGCCCGCCTTGAGGATGCCCAGAAGAGCGACCACCATCTCCAGCGACCGTTCCAGGCAGACCCCCACCGGTTCCTCGCGGCCGACCCCGAGCGATCGCAGATGGCGGGCGAGCTGGTTGCTGCGACGATCGAGCTCGCGGTAGCTCAGCCGTTGCGCCTCGAAGGCCAGCGCCACGGCGTCTGGCGTGCGCTCGACCTGGCGCTCGAACAGCTGGTGGAGACAAGGATTCTGCGGATAGGCGACCGCGGTATCGTTCCACTCCGCCAGCAGCTGGTGGTGCTCGGCCGCAGCAAGGAGCGGCAGCTCGGCGAGACCGCGGCTGGGATCGGCGACGATACCCCGGAGCAAGACCTCGAGGGCCCGGCCCAGGCGGCTTATGGTGGTGGCATCGAAGAGGTCGCTCATGTAGCTGAACGACAACACAAGACCCCAGGGTCTCGCGACCGCCTGGAGGGAGAGATCGAACTGCGCCGTGGCGCTCGGCCTCGACAGCGGCTCGAGGGTCACGCCTGGGAGCTCGAAGGGCTCGATCGGGTTGTTCTGCAGCACCAGCATCACCTGGAAGATCGGTGAGCGGCTCAGATCGCGCCGGGGCTGGATCTCCTCCACCAGCTTCTCGAAGGGTAGGTCCCGTTGGGAGTAGGCTCCGAGGGTCGTTTGCCGCACCTGCTCGAAGAGCTCGTCGAACGGCGGATCACCCGCCAGCTCGATCGGCAGGGCGAGGGTGTTCAGGAAGAGGCCGATCAGCTCCTCGGTCTCGACCTGGCCGCGACCCGAGATCGGGCTTCCCACCACCAGCCGGTCGCAGCCCGCCAGGCGATGGAGCAGAGTGCCGAACCCGGCCAGCAGGGTCATGAAGAGCGTCGCCCCGCGCTGCCGGCCACCGGCTTCGAGGGCTTCGAGCAGCGGCTTGGGTAACACCCTCGTGGCAGTGCCTCCGCGATAGCTCTGAACCGCCGGCCGCGGCCGATCGGTAGGGAGCTCCAGGGCCTCGGAGCCGCCACCCAGGCGCTCGCGCCAGTAGGCCAGCTGATTCTCCAGAACCTCTCCGGCGAGCCATTGCCGCTGCCAGGCAGCGAAGTCGGCATACTGGATCCCGAGCTCGGGGAGCGGCGAGGGCTCGCGGTTCACGAAGGCTCGGTAGAGGGCGGCCAGCTCGCGCAGGAAGATTCCCATCGACCAGCCATCGGAGACGATGTGGTGCATCGACAACAGGACTGCGCGCTCGCTCACCGCCGCTGCCCCGGACCGCAACCGCAGGAGGGTGACCCGCAGCACCGGGCCCCGCGCCAGGTCGAAGGGCCGGGCGCCTTCGGCGGCGGTCAGCCGCTGAGCTTCGGCGCGGCGCGCGGCCTGGGTCAGTCGCCGCAGGTCCACCACCGAAAAGATCTGGCCGGCGGCAGGCCGGATCACCTGCAACGGCCTTCCCTCGACCTGCGCGAAGGTGGTGCGCAGGACCTCGTGGCGACGGACGATCTCGCGCAGCGCAGCGGCGAAGGCGGTTTCGTCGAGCCGACCTTTGAGCCGCACTGAGGTGCTGATCAGATAGGCCGCGCTGCTCGCCGGTTCGAGCTGGTCGATGAACCACAGCCGCTCTTGGGCAAAGGAAAGCGGCAGGCCCGACCGTCCCCGCCGCGCCAGCGGTGCGAGTGGCGGCAGCGCCGCACCACGCTCCAGCTCGCCGATAATCTTCGCCAGCTCAGCGACAGTGGCGGCTTCGAAGACACGGCGTACTGACAGCTCCACGCCCAGGACCTGCCGCACCCGCGACGCCACCCGGATGGCCATCAACGAGTGGCCGCCGAGCTCGAAGAAGTTGTCCTCGACGCCGACGCGCTCACGTCCCAGAACCTCCGCCCAGATGCCGGCCAGGATCTCCTCGATCGGGTTCCTCGGAGCCACCCGGTGATCGTCGTCGGCAGCACCGGCCCCGGGCGCAGGCAGCCGCCGCAGGTCCACCTTGCCGGTGGGCCCCAGCGGCAAGGTGGCGAGGGTCACGAAGACCGGCGGCACCATGTAGTCGGGCAACTTCTGGTGTAGGAACTGCGCGATCTGGGACACCGGCACCTCCGGCGCCGGCGCCAGATAGGCGACGAGCTTGCGGGTGGCGCCGTCTTTCAGACCCACCACCGCCGCTTGCCGGACCTCCGGGTGCTGGCGCAGCACCGCTTCGATCTCGCCGAGCTCGACCCGGAAGCCGCGGATCTTGACCTGCTGGTCGATGCGGTCGATGAACTCGATGACGCCATCGCGGCGCATCCGGGCCAGGTCCCCGGTGCGGTAGAGCCGCTCCCCTGCCGAGCGCGCCAACGGGTGGGGCACGAGCTTCTCGGCGCTGAGTGCCGGCCGCCCGAGATATCCCCGCGTCAGGGAGGCGCCGCCGATGAAGAGCTCGCCCGGCAAACCCGGCGACACCGGTCGCAGATCGCGGTCGAGGAGCAAGATCTGCGCCCTGGCCACCGGCCGGCCGATCGGCGGCACCCGCTCCCTCACCCCGCGGCGGAAGGGCCACGACGTGACCGCTACCGTCGCCTCGGAAGGGCCGTAGCGGTTGTTGAGCTCGGCGTTGGGAAGGAGCTCGTGCAAGCGCTCCGGCAGGTCAGAGGACAGCGCCTCGCCGCCCGAGACCACCCGGCCCAGGGCGGTGCACTGCACGATGCGATCTTCTTCCAACAGCGTCCGCAACAACAGAGGTGGGACGCCGATCTGGGTCACCTGCTCCTCCGCCATCCGCCGCACCAGATCGGCAGGCTCCTTCTCCTGGCCAGGAGGCGCGATCACCACCCGTCCGCCGGTGCTGAGCGGCCCGAAAGCAAGAGGGACCAGCATGTCGAAGCCGACCGGGGAGCTCAGGAGGTAGCGCCGCAGGGTGGCGAAGTTGGCGGCCCAGTCGAAGCCCAGACGGTTGGCCATCGCGCGATGGGGAATCATCACCCCTTTGGGTCTGCCGGTAGAGCCCGAAGTGTAGATGACGTAGGCCGGGTTGGCAGGCCGTAGGCCGCTCACCGGGCTGGCAAGCCGACGACCGGCGATCGAGCCGCCCTGGCGGTCGAGAAAGACGAGCCGCGAGGCGATGTTCGGCGGCAGACTCTCGGCCCAACGCCCGGTGGTGAGGACGACCGGGACCCGGGCGTCCGCCAGCATGAAGGCCAGGCGTTGGCTGGGATACGCGGGGTCGAGCGGCAGGTACGCTCCCCCGGCTTTGAGGATCGCCAGCAAGCTCACCACCAGCTCGACCGAGCGCCCGAGACAGACCCCCACCCGCACCTCGGGGCCCACACCCAGAGCCTGCAGATGGTGGGCCAAACGGTTGCTGCGCCCGGCGAGCTCGCCGTAGCTCACGCTCGACCCGGGAAAGACCAGAGACACGGCGTCGGGCGTCTCGGCCGCCCGCGCCTCGAACCACTCGTGCACCAGGCCTGCCGGGGCATAGTCGGGCCGCGGCTCGTTCCATTCCACCAGCATCTGGTGGAGCTCGGCCCGGCTCAGCAGCGGCAGGTTCCCGAGCCGCGCCTCGGACGCCGTCGCCATGGCCGTGAGCAACACCTCGAGGTGTGCCAACAAGCGCCGGACGTCGATCGCATCGAAGCGCCGGCCGTCGTAGCCGAGGACAAAGGACAGCCGGGTCCTCGGCACCGCCACCAGGGTGAGGGGATAGCTCGCCCGTTCGAAGCCGCCGACTTCGCCGATCCCGAGGTCTGCGCTGCTGTCGGCCACGGAGGTGTCGACCGGGAAGTTCTCGAACACCAGGAGACTCTCGAAGAGCGGTAGGTCCCTGGGGACCTCGCTCCAGCCCTGAATTTCCACCAACGGACTGTGCTCGTAGGGGATCGCCTCGGCCTGCTGCTGTTGCAGCCCGGCGAGCCAGGCCGACAGGATCTCGCTGTCCTCGACCCGCGCCCGCACCGGCAGGGTGTTGATGAACAGCCCGATCATCGACTCCAGGCCCGGCAGGGGCGCCGAGCGGCCGGACACGACGGTGCCGAAGACCACGTCGTCTTCGCCGCTGGTGCGGTTGAGGATCAGCGTCCAGGCTCCCTGCACCAGGGTGTTGAGGGTCAGGCGGTGCTGCCGGGCCATCGTCTCGAGGGCCCGGGTCGCCGCCGCCGGTAGCTGGCGCCTCAGCCGGCCGCGCTCTTCTTCCCGTTCGGCGAGGAGCAACGAGCCGGGGGAGCGCGACCCCAGGAGTGGGATCGGGGCGGTGAAGCCTGCCAGATAACGCCGCCAGAAGGCCTCGCTGGCGGCCGCGTCTTGCTCCGCCAACCAGGCGATATAGTCGCGATAGGGCCGGACCGGCTCGAGGTGGGGCTCGTCCCCTCCCGACAGCGCCCGGTGCTGAGCGAAGACTTCCGCCAGCACCCGCGAGGTGCTCCAGCCGTCGAGTAGCAGGTGGTGGTGGCTGAGGACGAACTGCCAAACCCCGTCGCGACGCCGGATCAGCGCCAGGCGCATCAGCGGCGCCTGCGAAAGCTCGAAGCCGCGCTCGCGCTCGGCCTTCATGAAGGCCGCGAGCTGCGTCTCTTGCTCCGCCGACGGCAGATCTCGCCAGTCGAGCTCGGCGAGCGGCACGGCAACGCGCGCGTGCACCAGCTGTAGCGGCTCCGCCAGGTCCTGCCAGTGGAAAGCAGTGCGCAGCGCCGCATGGCGATCGACCACCCTCTGCCACGCCTGGCGGAATCGGCCGACGTCGAGATCTTGGTGAAAGGTCACACTGAGCTGTTCGAAATACAGATCCGGCGCCGCGAGAGTATGCACCAGGAGGCCCTGCTGGAGAGGCGACAGGGGGTAGAGGTCCTGCACCTCCCGGTCGCTGGCCAGCAGCCGATCGAGGGTGGCCTGGTCGAGGCCCGCGAGGGGGAAGTCCGACGGGGTGAAACCCCCAGCCTGCGGCGCGCGGCAGTGGGCGATCAGGGTGCGCAGGGCGGCCATGGTGCGCTCGGCCAAAGCCTCGACGGTGGCCCGGCGGTGGACGTTCGCGCTGTAGATCCAGGCGATCCTCAGCTGCCCGCCGGCAATGCTGGCATTGAGATCGAGCAGGTGTGGACGGTGGCCCCGGTGGTCACGCTCGCGGCCGGCCGACTCCGGCGCCGGAGCGAAAGGAGAGGACCCCGGCAGGGCCTGGTCGAGCTGACCGAGGTAGTTGAAGCCGATCTCGGCCCGCGGCCTCGCCGCCAGCGACTGCCGCACCTCCGGCGGACCGAGATAGCGCAGCAGGCCGTAGCCGATCCCGCGCCGGGGGATCTGCCGCAGCAGCTCTTTGACCGCCGGAAGCGCCACTCCGGGGCTCTCCGCCGGCAGCTCCAGCAGCACCGGGAAGACGCTGGTGAACCAACCCACCGTCCGCGACAGATCGACCTGCGGGAAGATCGCCTCCCGGCCGTGGCCTTCCAGCTCCACCAGCAGCCGAGTGTCGCCCGTCCAGGGGGCGCAACCCAGGGTCAGGGCGGTGAGCAGCACGTCGTCGATGCGGGTGCGGTAGACCGCGGGCACCTCCCGCAAGAGCGCCGCCGTCTCCTCCGCGTCGAGGACGGTCGTCAGGCTGTGGGCCGACGCCACGGTGTTGGCGCCCGCCGCGTCCGCCGGCAGCGGGGTGACCCGACCGCGGGCCTCATCGAGCCAGTAGGGCAGCTCCGCGGCCAGTTCCTCGGAGCTGGCATACGCCGCCAGGCGCTCGGCCCACTCCTTGAACGACGTAGTCTTGGCATCGAGCTCGACCACCGCGCCGCGCGCCAGCTGCTGGGTAACGCGCGCCAGGTCTTCGAGCAAGATGCGCCAGGAGACCCCGTCGACCACCAGGTGATGCAGGACCATCAACAACCGGCCCGGAGCCTCGCGCCCGAGGCCGATGGTGGCTAGGCGCAGGAGCGGACCGTGCTCGAGATCGAGGCTCGTCTGGAGCTGGGATGCCGCCCGATCGATCGCCGAGCCCTGCCGCGTACCGTCGAGCGCCGAGAGGTCGATCCGGGAGCAAGGTGTCTCCTCAGCAGCAGGAGCGAGGCCCTGTTGCATCCATCCCGAGCCGGTGGCGGAAAACCGCATCCGCAGGGCGTCGTGATGGGTCAGAAGTTGCGTCATTGCCGGTTCCAGCAAACCCGGCGGCAGGTCTTCCGGTACGGTGAGCAGCAGGGCCTGGTTCCAGTGGTTTGGACCCTTCGGCTGGTGGTCGAAAAACGCCTGCTGGATGGGGGTCAGCGGCACCGGGCCGACCACCGGCCCCTGTTCGGCGGCCACTTCTTCCGTCGTGCCTGCCACCAGCGCCAAAGCGGCGACGGTGGGATGCTGAAAGATCTGCTGCGGGTCGAGCCTGACGCCCTGGCGCCGGGCCCGGGAGATGACCTGAATGCTCAGGATCGAGTCACCGCCGAGCTCGAAGAAATTGTCCTCGGTTCCTACCTGATCGAGGCCGAGCACACTCGCCCACACCGCGGCCAGGGTCTGTTCGGCGGAGGTGCGGGGAGCCACGTAGCGGCCCACGAGCTCAGGCCGCTCACGCCCCGGCTCCGGCAGCGAACGCCGGTCGACCTTGCCGCTCGGCAGCAGCGGCAGAGCTCGTAGCGTGATAAAGAGCGCCGGCACCATGTAGTCGGGCAGCTTTTCTCGCAAGCGATCGCGCAGCTCGCCCAGATGGACCTCGGTGTCGAACGCACAGTAGGCCACCAGTCGTACCGGAGCCCCGGAAGCCCCCTGGCTCACCACCACCGCCTCCCGCACCTCCTCCTGGTCCAACAGAGCCTTCTCGATCTCGCCGAGCTCGACCCGCATGCCGCGTACCTTGACCTGATGATCGGTGCGCCCCAAGAACTCGATGTCGCCGTCGCCCAGATAGCGCACCAGATCGCCGGTGCGGTAGAGGCGCCCCCCCACCTGCTGACCCACAGGATCCGGCACGAATCGCTCGGCGCTCTGCCCCGGACGCCGGTGATAGCCGCGGCCGACACCGACACCGGCGATGGCGAGCTCGCCGGCCACGCCGATCGCGACCGCCCGCAGACCCCGATCGAGCACATGGATCTGCAGATCGGGGATCGGCCGTCCGATGGGTGCGACACCCCGCTCCAGGCGCCCGGGCACCGGCCAGAAGGTCGCCCGCGCCGCCTCGCTCGGCCCGTACATGTTGACCAGCTCCACACCGAAGCAGGCGAAGAACTTTTCGACCAGATCGCGAGTCAAGGCCTCGCCGCTCGCCACCACCCGCCGGAGGCTGCGGCAACGCATGAGCCCCGGCTGCTCGAGAAAAACACGTAGCATCGAGGGCACGAAGTGCAGGGTGGTGATCTCCTCCCGGACGACGAGGTCGGCGAGGTAGTCTGGGTCCTGGTGTCCGCCGGGCCGGGCCAGCACCATGGTGACCCCGCTCGTCAGGGGCCAGAGGATCTCCCAGACCGAGACGTCGAAGCTGATGGGCGTCTTTTGCAGCACCCGATCCGAGGGCTCCAGCCGATAGGTCTCCTGCAGCCACAGCATGCGGTTGACCACCGCGCGATGGGTATTCATCGCCCCCTTGGGCCTGCCCGTCGAACCCGAGGTGTAGATCACGTAGGAGAGGTGGTCGGCGGCCGCCCGAGCGGCTGGCGGGGCGGTGCTCCGGCGAGCGATGGCCGGCCAATCCCTGTCGAGGCAAACCTTGCGCGCCGCAGTCCCGGGCAGGCGGCCGGCCAGCTCCTCCTGGGTCACGAGCACCGGCACCCCGGCGTCCTGCGCCATGAAGGCCAGGCGCTCAGCCGGGTATCCGGGGTCGAAGGGTACATAGGCGCCCCCTGCCTTGAGGATACCCAGAACGCCCACGACCATCTCCAGGGAACGCTCCAGACAGATCCCCACCTGAACGTCCGGTGCCACCCCCTGAGTTCGCAGATGGTGCGCCAGCTGGTTGGTCCGCGCCTCGAGCTCGCGGAAGGTCAGACTCTCGGCCTCGAAGACGGCGGCGACCGCCTCCGGGGTGCGCGCTGCCTGGGCCCGGAAGAGCTCGTGCAAGGTGTCTGCGGAGGCCCGCAGACGGGCTGTGTCGTTCCACTCCCGGATCACCTGTTGGCGCTCGGCGGCGCTCCACACGGCCAGCTCTTCGAGGCGGCGTCGCGGATCGTCCGCCACCCTCAGGAGTAGGTTCCGGAAGTGTCCCAGCAGGCGCCGAATGGTGGTGGCGTCGAAAAGCTCGGATGGGTAGCCCAGGGAGAGGCCCAACCCCCAGGCTCTCTCCGCCGCGGTCAAAGTGAGGTCGAACTTGGCGGTCGCGCTTTCTTCCGGCAGCATAGCGAGACGCAGGCCCGGGATCTCCGGGGATCCGGCCGCCGCGTTCTGGAACACCAGCATGACCTGGAACAGCGGCGTGTGGGCCAGGCTGCGCTGCGGCGCCAACTCGCTCACCAGCTTCTCGAAGGGCAGATCCTGGTGGGCGTAGGCCCCCAGGGTCACCTCGCGGGTCCGCGCCAGGAGCTCTTCGAAGCGAGGATTTCCCGCCAGGTCGCCACGCAGCACCAGGGTATTGACGAAAAAGCCGATCAGGCCCTCGATCTCCAGCCGGTTGCGGTTGGCGATGGGGGTGCCGACCGAGAGGTTCCGCTGCCCGGTGAAACGCGCCAGCAGGGTGAAAAACGCCGCCAGCAGAGTGATGAAGAGCGTCACCCCGTAGCGTCGGCACAGGCCGCCCAGCTCATCCAGCTCCTCCTTCGGCAGGAGCGCGAAGGCGGTGGCGCCGCGGATGCTCCGGATCGGCGGATACGGCCGGTCGGTGGGCAGCTCGAGGACCGCCGGCGCGCCGGCCAGGCGCTGCCGCCAGTAGGCGAGCTGTTGCTCCAATGGCTCGCCTTGCAGCCAGGCGCGCTGCCAGGCGGCAAAGTCGGCGTACTGCACCGGCAGCTCCGGCAGCCCGGCGCGCGGACCGGGAGACCGGCGGCCACGGATGGCCGCTCCGTAGAGCGCCGCCAGCTCCCGCACCAGGATCTGCATCGACCAGCCGTCGGACACGATGTGGTGCATGGTAAAAAGCACCACGTGCTCGTCGGGTTCCAGGAGCAGCAACGTCGCCCGCAGGAGAGGTCCGGAGGACAGGTCGAAGGGTCGCGCCGCCTCGATGCGGGCGAGAGTCTGGGCCGCAGCCGAGCGGTCGCTTTCAGCCAGCCGGCTCAACTCGACCCTCGGCAACGTCAGGTGCAGCACCGGGGCGATCACTTGCACCGCCCGTCCGTCGACGTTGGAGAACGTCGTCCGCAAGGCTTCGTGACGGCGCACGATCTCGTTCAGGCACGCCGCCAGCACCGTGACCGAGAGGTCGCCGCTCAGGCGGGTGGCGAGGGCGATGTTGTACAGCGGCTTGTCGGCCTGGAGCTGGTCGATGAACCACAACCTCTCCTGGGCAAACGACAGGGGGACATTGTGGGATCGTGCGGCACGACGGGCGGGCTCGCCGGTCCGCGCGACGGGAACCAGGGGTGGAGCTTGCAAACTCCCGTCCTGCTGCAAAGCCTCGATCCTGGTCGCCAGACCGGCCACGGCGGGGGTCTCGAACAGGGCTCGCAGCGGCAGCTCCACCTGAAAGGTCTCCCGCACCCGCGAGACGATCTGGGTGGCGAGCAGCGAGTGACCGCCGAGATCCCAGAAGTTGTCGTCGCGCCCCACCCGGTCGACGCCCAACACCTCGCCCCAGATCCCGGCCAGCAGCTCCTCCGACGGCGTACGGGGAGGTTCGCCGTCCTCGACTCCCGAAGCGGCAAGACCGTGGCGGCCCAGCGCGGCGCGGTCGACCTTGCCGCTGGACGTCCGGGGGAGGGTCTCGAGCTCGACGAACACCGACGGCACCATGTGATCGGGCAGACTCTGCCGGAGGAGCTCCCGCAGATCGTGCCTGAGCGGTCTCCGCTGCGCCGGACCGCCCGGATCTGGGTTTGGCGACTGCGGCGCGATCACGACATAGGCGACGAGCCTTCGGGTCGCGCCTTCGGTCAGGTCGACCACCGCCGCCTCGCGCACCGCCGGAAGCCGGCGCAGCGCCGCTTCGACCTCGCCCAGCTCGACTCGGAAGCCACGGATCTTGACCTGATGGTCGACACGGCCGACAAACTCGATGTTCCCGTCGCCGCGGTAGCGCGCCAGGTCGCCGGTACAGTAGAGGCGCTGACCGCCGCCGGCCGCACCCCTGGCGGGCCGAAAGGGATGCGGTACGAAGCGTTCCGCGCTCAGCCCCGGGCGCTGCAAGTAGCCGCGGGCGAGGGGAGTGCCGCCGACATAGAGCTCCCCCGGCACCCCGGCCGGTACCGGCTGCAACCGGCGGTCCAAAAGATAGATCTCCGCCCGGGCCATGGGCCGCCCGATGGGCGCCACCCGCTCCGGCTGCCCGCGATGGGAGATCCACGACGTCACCGCCACCGTCGTCTCGGTCGGCCCGTAGCGGTTGACGAGCCTGGCGTTCGGCAGGCGGGCGTACAGGCGTTCCGGCAGGTCCGCGGGCAGTGCCTCGCCACCCACCCCCACCTGCCGCAGGTCGGTGCAGCGGTCGAAGCCCTCTGCCTTCAACAGGAGGTCGAGGACCACCGGCGGGATACCGATGTGGGTGACGCCCTCGCTGGCTATCAGCTCGGTCAGATAGGCCGGATCCTGGTGGTCCTCCGGACGCACCAGCACCGTCCGGCCCCCGGCCAGGAGCGGCGCGAAGATTCCGGGGATCGACAGGTCGAAGCTGATCGGCGAGTAGACGAGGTAACGGGTCGCTCCGTCGAGGTCGGCGGCGCAGTCGTAGAGTACCCGGTTGAGCAGGGAGCGATGGGAGACCATCACGCCTTTGGGTTGGCCGGTGGAGCCGGAGGTGTAGATGACGTAGGCCGGATTGTCGGGCCGCACGGACTGTCTTACAGGGGTGGCAAAGGCTGTGCGCCC
>JBCCGX010000049.1:0-18910 GCA_039029035.1 Acidobacteriota bacterium
GGGATGGCTCAAGCCGGCGAGAATCTGTCGCTCGCTGCGAAACCGGCGGATGATGGCGGCGGACCCCAGGCCGCGGCGGATCAGCTTGATCGCCACCCGCTGTTCGTAGGCGTCGTCCGCCCGGCGCGCCAGGTAGACCACACCCATGCCGCCGCGGCCGAGCTCGCGCAGGAGCTGATAGCGCTGCTCGAAAGACTTGCCATCGGTGGAGGCTTCGTCGATCGGAGAATCCGGCCCTGCAGCCGGCGCCGAGCCGGCCGAACCGCTTTCGCCGAAACGATCCGGTGCGTCGGCGTCGGCCAGCAGCAGCTCTTCGAGCTCTGCTGCCAAGGCCGGGTCGTCGCGTCCCATCGTCCGAAGTCGCCGCCGCCGCGTGTCGTCGTTGAGCCGACTCAGCTGGTGGAAGAGTCGGCTGATCTCGGCCCACTGCCGGGTGCTGGGCCGTGTCGTCTGGGCCAGGTCCGAGGCGGTGGATCTCACGAGCTGGGACCGAGATCGCGCAGCAACCAGGCCCGGGCCAGGCGCCAATCCCGCACCACGGTGGCCTGCGAGACGCCGAGCAGCGCGGCGGTCTCGTCCAGACTGAAGCCTCCGAAGCAACGCAGCGCGACGATCTGGGCTCGCCGCATGTCGAATCGTGCGAGTCGGCCGATCGCTTGGGCCAGCTCCATGGGGTCGTCCCGTCGGGCCAGCTCCGCGCTCGGCACCGAGTCGAGCTCGAGACGCAGCAGGTCACCGCCGTGACGCGGCGCCGCCCGCCAGCGTGCCTGATCGATCAGGATCCGCCGCATGATCAACGACGTCACGGCGAAAAAGTGACCGCGATCGCGCCATTGGGGTTGCTCTTTGTTCGCCAAACGTAGGTAGGTCTCGTGCACCAGCTCGGTCGCTTGGAGCGCCAAGCTGCCCGGCTCGGCGTTGACCTGGTGCTGTGCCAGGCGCCGCAGCTCGCCGTAGGCTAGCTCGACGATCTCTTCGAGAGCATCCGAGCGGCCGTCGCGCCACTGCTGCAACAGGCAGGTCAGCTCACTGACGACTGGTTCGCCGGGCGCAGCGAGCATCGGCGGACGTGTGGTGGACGATTCGGACTGGGGTTGAACCATCGGCGGAGTACCCTCCCGTAGCCAGTGGATCCCGAGTTTATGGCGGCTAGAGGGTCGTTTCGCCGCAGCAGGGTCGAGAGCCTGGTTCCACGGGATGAACCGGAGACTGTGGCACCGGAGACCGTGGCACTGGGGACTGTGGCACCGGAGACTGTGACACCGGAGACTCTGGCACCGCCGCGTTGTCTCGCGGTAGACCTGGCGCGGCGCGGCAGCGCGCACCACTCGAGCAAGAGACAGCCAGGCGAAGCCTCCAGCGAGCAGCAAGCCGCAAGGTAACATGTGGGTGTCTACCGTTGCAGCTCGGCCGTCCGTTGGAAGCGTCAGCGGACTGTAGGTTCGGGGTGTGAAGGAGGCATGGAGTACAAGTGAAGACCTCCTGATCGCGGCGCGCTCGCCTGGGATCGTCGCCCAAACACTCTGCGAAAGGAGGGTCGGTGATGCGACCCCTTGGAAACTGTCTGCCCGCCGGATCCGGTCTCGCCGGACACTGTCTGCTTGCCCTGTGGCTCACTTTGGGCCTTACCGCCTGCCGGAGCTGGACCTCGGAGGAGCCAGTCGCTGGACCGCCGCCCGAAAGCTCGGAGGCTTCCGCGGAGGCCGATACGGAGCCTCACAGAATGCCGAACGACATCCACTGGGTGCGCAACTCGGCCGAGTATCGTGCCAGTCTGATCCAGACCTACCGGTTTGCCGGCGAGGTCCTGTCTGCCATGGCGGCGGACCTCGAGCCCGGCACCTGGGCTGTGGCACTCGACGCCGACGAGACGGTGATCGACAACTCGCAGTACCAGAAGGAGCGTGCCGCGATCGACGAAGGCTATAGCTCGGACAGCTGGGCCGAATGGGTGAGTCGGCGCCGTGCCCCAGCCTTGCCCGGTGCGCTGGAGTTTCTGGCCCAGATCCGGCAGCTCGGTGGCAAGATCACCATCGTCACCAACCGCAAGCAGGCACACTGCCCGGACACCGAGGCCAATTTTCGCGCCCACCAGATCCCCTTCGACGTCATCCTGTGCAAGCCACCCGGTGCCGAGCGCAAAGAGGCGCGGTGGCAGCAGATCGAGAACGGTACCGCGGCCGAAGGGCTGCCGCCGCTCGACATCGTGATGTGGCTGGGCGACAACATTGGCGATTTCCCGGAGCAACAACAGAGCCTGCGGCTCGGCCCGGAATCGGCCTACGAGCGGTTCGGGATCGACTTCTTCGTCTTGCCCAATCCGATGTACGGCTCTTGGGAAGACAATCCCACCAACTGAGTCTGCGGCGCTCAGGGCAGGCGATCTTGCCTTGATCGGTCAAGCACGGTACTTTCGTGACGCCTTTTCACTTTTCATCGCTTGCCCGTAGGAAGACGCGAGATGCCTGAAGAACCGAGCCTAGCCCCCGAGCTTTCGCCGTCCCGCTACATCGAGAAGGTCAGCCTGGTGACCGATGAGGTGCTCGACGACGAGATCTTGCCCAAGCATCTGCTGGTGCACAACCATCGCGACTATCACCTGGCAGACGTCCAGGCGCGCCGTTTCATGAGCCGGCTGCTCAAGGCCACCGGCGACGAAGAGTTCGTGCGCGACAAGATGAAAGAGATTCGTGAGCGCGGCCACCGTACGTCGGAGGTGATCGCCAAGGCGATCGGACAGCGTGATCCGACCAAGGTCTCGAAAGCGCTCTTCGGGCTGAAGAAGAAGGAATACTACTTTCGCTACAAGAAGCCGCCAGTGTCGCACGACCAGATCGAGGCGCTGCTCGCCGAGATGCGCAACGAAGCAGCGGAGCGCCTGGCGGCGGTCACCCATGAAGGGCGCCCAGCACTGCGCTTCCTGCTCACCGGCGGTACGGGATTCGTCGGTCAGGAGATCCTCTGGCAAGCGGCGCAGGATCCGGATGTGGCGGAGGCGGTGGTGCTCATCCGGCCGAAAGAGATCCGCGATCGCAAGACCGGCGAGCTGCTCAAGACCCTGAGCCCGGCCGAGCGCGGCCAGGACCTCTTGCGTCGGCTATGGCTCGACGCACCTGAGGACCGGGCAAAGTTTCGCTTCATCGCCGGCGACGTCGAACAACCGAACATGGGGGTCTCGGACGACGAGCTCGAGGTGCTGCGCACCAACCTGACCCACGTCATCCACTGTGCCGCCAGCGTCGCCTTCGACGACCCGTACGAGAAGTCCTTCCGCGCCAACGTCACCGGCACCCTCAACGCCCTCGAGTTTTCCCACGCCCTGCAGACCGCCGAAGGTTCTCCGTTCATCGCCCACCTGGGGATCGAGACCTCCTACATCCACGGCCGGCAGGTGAAGCAGGTGGCGCGCGAGGAGGAGGTCGTCTTCCCGCGCAACTTTTACAACAACTACTACGAGCTGACCAAAGCGATGGCGTCGATCGAGACCGAGCGCTTCATCGTCGAGCGCCGGTTGCGCGTCGTCGAGCTGTGCCCGGCAATCGTCATCGGCGAGTCGCGGGCGGGCAACAACCGCGGCGACACCAAGGTGGTCAACGCGCCGGTGAACGTCTTCGGGCGGGCCCACCAAGCCCTGAGCCAGCCCAAGGGCAGCTTCGTCGAGCGCTCGTCGGCCTCGGTCATCGCCCGCATGGCTTGTATCTTCCCCGGTGACCCGTCGGCGGAGATCAACCTGGTGCCGGTCGACCGGGTCGTGCAGGGCATCATCGCGGCGCTCAAAAAGCCCGCCGCCACCGGGCGTCGAGTCCATCTCGGGACGGATAACCGGGTGACTTCGGAAGGCATGCTGCAGATCGTCAAGGAAGAGCTCGGGGTCGAGATCAAGCTGGCCGACCCCGCCATGCATCGCAACGTCACCCTACCGGTCCTGACCAAGGTACTCGGTACCTTCAAGCAAGAGCGCCTTGGCAACGCCCTTGAGAAGCTCGGCACCATCTTCGGCGGCTACAGCGAATGGGGGCAGCCGATCCATGAGGTCGGCCGCGACGTGGACATCCTCGGATTGTCCGACGAACGGCCCAATACCCACTACGCTTTCCGCATGCTCTGCCGCCACAATCGCTACGTACAGAACTTCGGCCAGGTCCGCGACGCCGACGAGATCTCACGGCGGGAGAAGATCTGGTGGGACTTCTGTATGGACCTGGAGCAACAGACCGGTGGCACCGTCGGTGCGATGTCGGCGGAAGAGTTCAGTCAGGCGGTCGAGGAGGGACTCGATCTCGAGGCCTTCGAGCGGCGGGAAAAGCCGACTTAGCGGTCTGTCGCTGAGGCGGCCTGTTGCTACAATGCCGCGACCATGGCAGGGAACAGTTTCGGTCAGCTCTTTCGTATCACCACCGCTGGCGAGAGCCATGGTCCCGGCAATGTCGTGATCCTCGACGGTGTGCCGCCCGGCATCGAGCTGTCGGAGGAGGACCTCTTGCCCGACCTTGCCCGCCGGCGGCCAGGTCAATCGAAGATCACCACCCAGCGCCGGGAGTCCGATCATCCTGAGATCCTGTCCGGCGTCTTCGATGGCGAGACCACCGGCACCAGCCTCGCCATCCTGATCCGCAACCAGGATCAGCGCTCGCGCGACTACTCGGCGATCCGGGACAAGTACCGGCCCGGGCACGCTGACTTCACCTTCGACGCCAAGTACGGCCAGCGTGACTATCGCGGAGGCGGGCGCTCCAGTGCCCGCGAGACCAGCGTGCGGGTGGCGGCGGCGGCGGTCGCCAAGAAGATGCTCCGCCAGCTGCATGGCATCGAGATCGTCGGTTACGTGAAACAGGTGGGGTCTCTGGTGGCGGATGTGCCCGATCCGGCCGCTGTGACGTTGGAAGCTGTCGAGTCGAACATCGTCCGTTGTCCCGATGCCGCGGTAGCGAACGAGATGATCGAGCTCATCGAGCGCTTGCGCGGCGAGCGCGATTCGATCGGTGGTGTCGCCGAACTGGTGGCCACCGGGGTGCCCGCCGGTTGGGGCGAGCCGGTGTTCGACAAGCTCAAGGCCGATCTGGGCAAAGCCCTGTTCAGCCTGCCCGCGGTGCTGGGCGTGGAGTATGGTGCCGGCTTTGGCGTCGCTAGCTTGCGCGGTAGCGAGAACAACGATCTCTTCCGGCCGGCCAACGAGCGGCAGCTACACATCCACACCGAGTCGAACCGCCACGGTGGCATGCTGGGAGGTATCTCGTCCGGCATGCCGATCGTCCTGCGCTGTGCGGTGAAGCCGACCAGCTCCCTGCCACGGGAACAAGCAACGGTGAACCGCTCGGGGGAGGCGACGACGATCATCACCAAGGGGCGTCACGATCCGTGCCTCCTGCCGCGCTTCGTCCCCATGGGCGAGGCAATGATCGCCCTTGTCCTGGCCGATCACTGCCTAAGGCAGCGCGCCCAGGTCGGGTAGGGCCCTCAGGGGGCTGCTACCGTCAGCCACTCGACGAGCGGATCGAGCGCCGCGCCTTGGCCGATCTCGTTCCAATGGGAGTCGGCCGAAAAGTACCCCAGCTGGCCCGCGTCGGCCAGCTGTTCGAGATAGGGCGTCAGGGAAAGGAAATCGATGCCTTGCTCGGCGCAGAAGTTACCGAGCAGGGTTTCGAGCTGGCCTCGACGCTCCAGCGCCAGCTGCCAGAATTCTTGGGCCGAGCTGGCCACCGGATCGCTGGCGCCAAAGCTCGCCATCCGGAAGGCCAGGGGGGGATCTTCGGCGACCCTCGAGAGGTAGACTTCCGGTTTGGATGGCACGTAGACCACGAGCCAGCGGGTGGACCGCTGGCGCAAGGTCTCGTCGATGCGCTGTAGCACGTCGCGTGACAACGCCCAGCCGCGGTCGGCGGCGAGGGATTCGCCCGTGCGAGTCATCTCGCGCAGATAGGCCGGATAGAACCACACCGGCCGTGGTCCGTCGCTCGCCGGGTAGATGAAGCCGGGCATCGAACGATCGACAGGCTCTGCTGGATCGGTTGTCTGGCTGCTTCGCGCGAACTTGTGGCGAGCCAGATCGACGACGAAGCTGCGCGGCCAGGCGAAGTCGGGGAAGAGGTCTGCATGCGTGTTGATGCCGTTCTGCCGATGCCGTTCGACCGCCCGGGCGTCGGCCAGGTCGTTGCCACCGAAGAAGAACCAGATCACGGCTCGCGGCTCGAGGGCCAACCCGACCTCGCGCAGCAGCCACGCCTCGCGCTGGGCACCGATGGACGGGATGCCGAGATTGAAGATCGGGGCGCCGGTCGCCTCCTGCAGGCGTTGCTGCAGACCGGCGGGGGAGAGTGCTCCGAGGCCGCCGGTAAACGAGTCGCCGACCAGCAGAACGTCTGCGGCCTCTATCTCCAGCGGGTTGGGCAAGCCTCGGCGGTCGATACGGAAATGAATGTTCGAGTAGCGGCTTTCGTCCGGATTGTCGCGCGGCGCCACCAGGCCGAGTGCCTGCAGACCGTTGGGTGGCCCACTGTAGAAGTCCTGCTGCGGCCCGAAGCGGTAGGGTATGGGGACACCGTCGATCGGCGTGCGCGCCAGGACCCCTCGGTTGAACAGCTCGATACCGCGTAGGGGAAACGTCGAGCGATAGTCCGCCGGTAGGGCTGAGGGTACGAGGCGTAGGAAGAGCTCGGCCGCCAGCAGGCAGGCGAGCCCGGTGAGGATCACGGCGAGCAGACGAAAGCCCAACAGCCGCCGAGGTGCCGCCGAGTGAGAGGTCACTCGGCGCGCTCCAGCCGGTGCTCGAAGAAAGCCTGCCGGATCCGATCACTATCGTAGTGATAGACCGGCTGCTCGACCTGAACGATGAGGGTGTCGAACTGTGGATAGGCGGCGAAGAGGATTCGGCCGAGCTCTTCGGGGCCGACCAGGGTGCCGAGCTCGGCTCGGTGGCGGACGAAGCGGGCGTAGGCCCGAGCAGCGTCCGGCTGCTGGCGCGGTGCCGGGATCTCGAGGCGCTCTTCCTGTTCTAGGGCAAAGAAGCGCACCGTTGGCTGGTAGACCGGCACGCAA
The DNA here is from genome assembly GCA_039029035.1 of Acidobacteriota bacterium. Classification (GTDB taxonomy): domain Bacteria; phylum Acidobacteriota; class Thermoanaerobaculia; order Multivoradales; family J023; genus JAAELT01. Next base: position 7,036 of record JBCCGX010000049.1, read on the forward strand.
TACATAGCCCAGCCAAAGAGACGCCAGGGGCTGACGAAGTAGCGCTGCACGATGACATAGTGCAGCAGGGGCCACAGCGCGAAGGCGGTGAGCAGGAGGCCGATCCACAAGGTCTTGCGGGCGCTGGTCAAAACCACTCCCAGACCCGGTCGAGCCGTGGCCAGAGGCGCCAGGCGTAGATCAGGAAGGTCGCTGGAAGGAGCATCGGATACCAATTGCGGCGGGCGAAGAGAAACAGCAGATTGACGAAAACACAGCCGAAAAAATACTCCCGGGCGCCGGTCTCGATCAACAGCAGGAAGACGAAGGTGGCACCGACGGCGGCCGAACGGGTGCGCGGGTACAGCAACAGGATCGGTGCGGCGAGCTCGAAGAGATAGGTGAAGTTCGAGATCGCGATCAGAGGCCACCACTCGGCGACGAAGGGCCCGGCGGTGTTGGCCAGGCCTTGCAGGCGGGCCATCTCGTCCGCCGGCACGATGTGACCAAAGGCTGCCTGGAATCGGCCATCGTGGGCGATGGTCCAGGCCAGCAGTTGGCCCTGGAAGTAGGTGCCGTAGAGCACCTTCTGTAAACCGCTGTAGAACAACACGATCAAGGCCAGCCAGCGGCAGGCCTGCAGCCCCATGAGGGCGTCATCCGGGCGGCGCAAATCGAGCAGCGACAGCAACAGCAGACACGAGAACACGAGGAAGAAGTGGTTGGAAACCGCCGGGAAGAGCCACAGGATGGTGGCCAGCTGAAAGCCGACGAAAAGGCGCACGGCGAGTTGGGTGCGCTCGCCGATGAAGGATAGGGCGAGGCAGGCGACCAGTCCGGAGGCGAACAAGAGACCCTGGTGGGCCCGCTCCGTCTCCCAAATCAGACAATCCCACAACAACTCGAAGGGCGCGTGGATCATCAGATAGAGGCGCAGGATACGCAAGCGTCGCGCTTCCGACACTTGGTCTCCGGCGAGGGTCAGAAGCCGGCCAAAAAACGCGACGAGCCGGTCCTGCAAGCCAGGCTGCCCAGGCGCAGCACCATCGGCCGTCGGGCCGTCCTGCGGACCGGATGTCTGCGAATTGCGCGTCATCGCGCGGTGTTTCCAGGTCGCTCGCTCGCTCGCGGGCGTGAGACCTGGGGAATCAGATATCCGGCCAGCGTAGCAGGTAGCCGTCGGCCCAGATGATGTCCGAATCGAAGTCCGTCGCGATGAAAGGACCGATCGGGATGTTGGTCGCGCCGTCGCAGAAGTCGGGTATGCCGTCACGCGCCAGGGCACACATCAGCATCTGCGCTTCGCTCTGGGCGCTGTCGTTCATGAAGTAACGCAACGGGCTGCCCCAGGGATCGAACTGCGGTACCTCCTGAATGTAGAAGAACGTATCGGAGGGATGCAGGTAGCCGAACATCTGCGGGTAGGTGTGCTGGCTGAACGTAGCGACGTTGTAGGTCTTCTGCGCGCCCGAAGCGGCAGCGCCGTTGTGGTCGGTGAACCAGTTCATCCAGGCGGTGCCGATCAATCGCAGCTCGCCCATGGTGCGGCGCTGCTTGGCCTTGTGGATGGCGTCGATCAGGTTAGGGATCAGGATCGAAGCGATCAGGCCGATGATCAGAACGACCAGAAGCAGTTCGATGAGAGTGAATCCTCGTTGCCGATGGCGCAAGTGATTGAACATCAATGGGCCCCCAATCTGCTTCCAGAAGTCGAAATACCCCGCAACGCTATTGTACCATGCTCTGTCGCCTTGGCGGAATCTGCTGCTCGTAGGCCGGTGCGCAGCTCCCATGGCAGTGGAATTTGCTTTCCAAGTGGCTTGGCTCGACGGTCGAGCCATCGAGAGTCCTGTCTCATGATGCGGGTCCTGTGGTGTTGGCTGCGCTCAGGCTCGCTGGCGGCGGCACCGTGCGCAGAAAGTCGAGTAGGTGCTCGCCCGTCTGCTGCGGCTGCTCGACCATCGGGAAGTGGCCACAACCTTCGAGCAGAACTTGCCTTGCGTCGTTCATCATCGCCTGAATGACCCTGGGAGTCGCCGGGTGAACGACCTTACTCTCGGCCCCCTGAAGGACCAGAGTCCTCACCTTGACCTCCGGTAGCAGCAGATCGAGGAGGTGGGCGCGCTCGCCGTCGTGGGTCTGTTTCCACACTTTGAGATAGAAGACGCGATGTTGGGCGGCTTGCTCGGCGCGGTGCTTCTTGAGCGCCGCCGGCATGTCCGGGCGTTGATGGAAGACGAAGTCGAGCAGGTTGTTGTAGGCCGTCGGGTTGGCGATGACCATGGGGTTACGGTCGTTGGCCAGCAACTTGTCGAGCTCGCTCTCATAGGGCACGCGCACGCCGAAAGGCTCGACCAAGGTGAGGCTCGCGGCGCCTTCCGGCGCGGCGTAGCACACCGCGGCGGCGATGCTGCCGCCGATCGAGTGGCCGACCAAGTGGCATCGGCCGAGCTTCAGCTTCTGAATCAAGGCGCGGATGCGCTTGGCCTGGCTGGTGATGTCGTAGCCCAGGTCGGGATGGACGGCGTTCTGGCCGAATCCGGGTAAATCCGGCGCGACGACGTGAAAGCCCGCGCCCACCAGCTGTTGGCCCACCTGGGACCAGTTCTCTTTGTCGCCAGCAAACCCGTGCAGCAGCAGAACCGACGGGGCATCCGGCCCGATGCCGCCTTCGAGGTACCAGATTTCCTGGCCTGCGGCTTGGGTGGACTTCTGGGCCAGCAGGCCCAGGCCGCGGCGCAAGATCTCCGAGGTCTGGGATTTGACGTCCTCCTGGCGTTGCCTCTCCTGGCGCCGGCGCTCCTTGAGGTCCGCCTGCTGCTTGGCCTTGGCCTCTTTCGCCTGCTGCTCTTCCTTGCGTTCGCGCATCTTGCCGAGCCAGTCGTAGCGCTTGCCGAGGTAAACGATGAAGAGTGTCAAGGCCAGGATCACCCGCAGCCACTCGGAGGAGCTCATGGTACAGCTCTCCCGAATGCCGGCCGACAGGGGGCCTTCGGCGGCGAAACGAATGCGGGCAGCTTGATGTCAAGTAGCGACGTTCGTGGCAAAGTACCGGCAGTATACGGCAAGCGATGCGCGGTCAGAGTGTCATTTTCGACGGACCATCACCAAGGTGCGATCGTCCGGAAAGGGCTCGCCGCGGACAAAGTCTTCGAGGTCGTTGGCAATCGCCGCGGCGAGCTCCGGCAGCTCCGCGCCGCGGTGTCGCTGGCAAACTTCGGTCAGCCGTTCGAGACCGTACTCTTCGTCGTCCGGGTCGGTTGGCTCGGTGATGCCGTCGGTGTAGAGAACCAGGGTGTCACCGGGCTCGAGGGTGGTGGCGTCGGCGCGGTAGGCGGCAACGGGCAGCAAGCCGATCGGCGTGCCGGTCGGCCCGAGAGTCTCCGCATCGCCGGAAGCCCGCACGATGAGGCCGGGGTTGTGCCCGGCGTTGGTGTATTGCAAGCGTCCGTTGGCCGGCTCGAGGATGGCCAGGAAGGCGGTGGCGTACTTCTCCGGTGGCGTGCGGCGATGCAGCAGGCGCGACAGGCGGCCACAGATCGTCTCCGGTGGCAGACCGTCTTCGATCGGGCCGGCGGAGAGGGCTTCGAGGGTGGCGGTGAGCAGCGACGCCGCGATGCCTTTGCCCGACACATCGGCGACCATCAAGACGCACTCCTCGCCGTCGTTGCGTTCCAGCACCTGGTAGTAATCGCCCGAGACACCGCGCGATGGGATGTTCCCGGCGTGCAGACCGTAGCCTTCGACCGTCGGCAGGGAGTCGGGTAGCAGGGCGACTTGGATGCGCCGCCCGAGGGCGAGCTCCTGCTCCAGACGCCGGCGCTCGGCGGCCTCTTCGAGCAGCGACACATTCCGCAGACGCAGGGCGGCGATCGAGGCCAGGGAGACCAGGAGCTCCATGTCACCCTCGGAGAATTGCCGCACCCCGACGCGCGAGCTGAGGACGATCATCCCCAGGGTCCCCTTGCCGTCGAGCAGGGGTGCGGCGACCAGCGAGCGGATACCGGTCGCCAAGATGCTGTGGGCGGCGGCGAAGCGCTCGTCGCTCTCGACGTCGAGCACCAGGGCGGCGAGACCCTTCTCGGTCACTTCGTGCACCAGGCTCTGGGAGTAGAAGGTCGGGCTGTCGATCCCGGGCAGCGCCCGGCTGGCGGCACGCTCGAGCTCGCCCTCGTCGCGCCGCAGATAGATCGCTCCTTGCTCCGGCCGGAGGTGATCGAAGACCCGCTCGAGGATCAGCTCGAGAAGCTCCTCGAGCTCCATCGATTCGCCGAGGGCGCGGTGCACCTCGTTGACCAGATTGAGGCGTTCGGCGTAGCGCCGCAGGGCTTCCTCGCCTTCGAGCTCGTGGCTGTGGGCGGCCACCCCTTCCTGCAGCATGCCGGAGGCGCTGCGGAAGATGGTGTGGTCGCCGAAGCCGGAGATCTGGGGCGGAGCCACCGACTCTACCGGCCCGGCAGCCACCGGCCCGGGCGTCGGTTGGCCAGCTCCTGGCAAGCCGGCCCCTGGCAGGCCAGCCCCTGGCAGGCCAGCCCCTGGCAGGCCAGCCCCTGGCGTCGCACGCCCGGCCAGGTCGTTGTTCGGGACCTGGGCACCGAGGATCTTGATCACACTGCCCGAGATTTTGACCACATCACCGGGCGACACCGGCATGGCGGCGTGGATCCGCTGGCCGTTGAGCAGCGTGCCGTTGCGCGAGCCGAGATCTTCGACGAACAGCTGACCATTGTCCCGGTACAGCCGCGAGTGGTGGCGTGAGAGGAAACGATCTTCGAGCACCAGATCGGAGGTCGAAGCGCGACCGAGGACCATCGAATCGCGGTCGAAGGAACGGTCGAACGGTGCACCTTGAACCGGGACGACGTGGAGCCTGATCATCGTGTTGGCTTGTTCATCACAGTGGACCGTGGCCTGTTCAATGCTGTGGCCTGATCCTGGCCGTGCCTGAGCATTTCATGCAGTGCCTGCGCATCACAGTGCCGTGTCACGGTGGCTCGTCGAAGTCGATACCGAGGCCCGGCGCGTCCGTCGTCCGCAACACACCGTTGTCGACGACGAAACCACCGCGGGCCGGATCGCTCGCCAGATCGAAGGACCCGTCGAGGTCGAGGTAGCGGGTGGTCGGGCAGGCGTAGGCGGCGTGCAAGGCGGCGGCGATCGAGATGGCGCTCTCGTCGTTGCAGCCCCACATCAGCTCGACGCCGGCGGTTTCGGCGATCGTGGCGATGGCGAGGGCCGAGCTGACCCCACCACACTTCATCAGCTTGATGTTGAAGATGCCGCAGGCGGCCGGCCGTTGGACCAGCTCCAAGGCATCTCGCTCGCCGAGCAGGCTCTCGTCAGCGGCGATGCGGCGGCGCAGGTCCTCGGGTAGCGAGCGCATCGCATCCACCGCGGCGGCGGCCAGGGGTTGCTCGATCAGCTCCAGATCGAGCGCCGCTGTTGCCTGGTCGAAGCGGCGCGCCGCGGCGGCGTCGTAGCCCTGGTTGGCGTCGACCCGGATCTTGACCTCCGGACCGGCGAGCTGGCGCAGCTTTGCCAGGCGCTCGAGGTCTTCGTCCAGGTCGAGGCCGACCTTGATCTTGAGGCAGCGGAAGCCGCGCGCGAGGTACTCCTCGGTCTCTTCGAGCGCCGTTTCGGTCGACTGGATGCCGACGGTGATCGAGGTCGGCAGAGCGCTGTGGCAGCGCCCCAGGAGATCAGCCAGGGGGATGCCGGAGATCCGCGCACAGAGATCGTGCAGCGCCATGTCGACTGCGGCGCGGGCGGCCGGCGTGTCGGGCAGGGTGGTGCGAAGCTCGCGGCACAGCGCGCCGAGGTGGCGGCCGTCGCGGCCGCGCAGCCAGGCCAGGCGCTCGGCGGAAAGGGCCGCGGCGCAGGCGTCGGCCGATTCGCCGGTCACGCCTTCCGCCGGCGAGGCGGAGCCGAAGCCGCAGGTGCCGTCTGCAGCCTGTAGGCGAACGAAGAAGAGCTCTACCGCACTGATCGTGCGTGTGGCGATGGTGTACGGACGCGCCAGGGCGACGTCGCTGCGCCAGGTGTCGATGCGCTCGATCTTCACGACGGTGCGGCGCTCCGGCGTCGGTCGTCGAGGTGCTGGCGAACGATCTCCACCAGGCGTGGCATGCCGCCCTTCAGCGGATGCAGCACCGGCAGCCCGAGCTCGTCTTCCATCGCCTGGCGGGTGGCGTCGAGCTGGCCGTCGGCGAGCTCCTGATCGTTGAGGGTCACGGCCAGGACTTGCGAGCCCAAGAGACGGACGAGCTCGATCTCTTCCGACACCGGTGGGATCACGCAGCCCTGCTCGTCGTAATCTTCGAAGTATTTACGCCCCGGGGCGTGCTGCAGGATGACGCCGGTCGCCGCACCCGAGATGATCATCTCCGAGCCGCATGGCCCGGAAGGGTTGCGCAACGCCGCCTGGCCTTCGATCAGCATCAAGTCGGGCTCGGTCTGCTGCAGGCATTCGAGCATCGCCCCCTCGAGCTCGCCGGAGACGAAATCGTTGGGCGTGGCGTCGAAGATGAAGCCGTGATCGAACCCTTGCAGCCAGCCGGTCTGGCCGGTGTAGATCATTTCGGCGGCGATCCCCGCCTCGCGGCAGGCCAGGCGTAGTTGCGCGGTGGTGGTGCGCTTGCCGATGGCGCAGTCCGTGCCCAACACCGGAATCCGTGGCACTGCCGACGGCAGAATGTCGCCGGACCAGAAGCGCAGCTCGGCGGTGGAACGGGGCTTGCGGATGTCGATGATCCGGCCGCCGTTCTCGGCACACGCCTGGCGGATCTCGGGATCGTCCGACAGCAGGGTGTGCAGGCCGTTGACCAAGGTCATGCCGGCCTCGGCGGCTTGCACCAGGCCGGCGCGGACCGCATCGGGCAGCACACCGCCGATGGTCGCGACGCCGACGATGCAAACCTCGGGTGTTCGACCGGTGGTCTCGATCAGCTGGTCGATCGAGCGGAAGATCGGTATCTCGCGCTGCCGGCCGTCGAGCACCTCGCCGGCATCGTGGCCAGCGTGGTCGGCGTCGATCACGCCGGCAATCGGCCAGCGACTGGGGCCGCGGACCAGGCCGTGGGTGGTCTTGGCGAAGACCGTCTGCAGAAGTCCGCCGGTGAGAACGAGAGCTGATTCGACCATGCGCTGAAAGTAGTCGACGAGGCGGAGGGCGTCAAGTTGCCTCTGCCGAACACTGCCAACCGGCTGGCGGTCGCCTCAGCTTCGCGGCAGCTCGTAGGCGCGGCGGATGGCGACGCGGGCGATGTTCGTCGTCGGATCGATCAGCGGAGCCCCGGCAACCTCGGGCCCGCCGAGGGCCAGGGGGATCTCGGTGCAGCCGGCGATGATCGCTTGGCAGCCGAGCTCGCGGACGAGCCTCGCGGCGGCCTGCTCGAGCTTGTTGTGGGCCGCTTGGGAGTAGCCGCTGGTCTTCAGCCCTTCCCTGAGCTCGGGATCGTCCGCTGAGCCATAGATCGCTGCCATCACCAGATCTTCCTGCTGCCTGCGACCCTCGTCGGCGTCGAGGAGCGACGCGGGCCGCAGACCGTGGTGCTCGAGGGCGCGATGGTAGAGGCCGCTAGCGAGGGTGCCGGTGGTGGCGAGGATGCCGACCCGGGCCCCCGCCGGCAGGCTGGAGGCGAGGTGTCCAGCGCATTCGTCGATCATGTCGAGCACCGGCAAGCTCGTCGCGCGTCGCAGATCTGCCAGGTAGTAGTGCGCCGAGTTGCAGGCGACGAGGACGAAGTCGGCGCCTGGAGTTGCCTCGCCCTGGGGGCTGCGCCGCGACTCCAGCCGCTGCAGACTGCGCAATAGATGGGGCAGTGCCGAGGGACCTTCACCGCGGATCGCCGCCGTGCGGTCCGGCGTCTGCGGCACCGAGCTCAGGATCCATTCCGGAAAGTCCTGATCGGCTCGAGCGCCGGCGAGCTCGCCGGCCGCTGCCAGCAGCTTGCGCTCCAGATCGAGGTGGGCGTGCGGGCCGAGGCCGCCGAGGATGCCGATCACGCGCCGCGGTTGCGCCGCCTGAGTCGCGTTCTCGGCCGCCTCGTGGACTTGGCTCGTCGTCATCGCCGTCGATTGTCGCTCGCGCGACGGGATCGATCAAGCGCTGGCGAGACATCGTCAGATCACATAGGTGTTCGGCGGATCAGTGTTCACCGAGGGGCGGCGTTGATGGCGATACTTCTCCATGATCGCTGCCGCGGTCCGGGCCTGTTCCTCGTCGCGGGCGTTCTTGCGCCAGCGGGTGACGAAGAAGACTGCGGCCAGGAGACCGGTGACGGCCAGCCATTTGACCGTGCCGAGAGGCGTGAGCGCTAGCAGCACCGCTAGTGAGATGTAGATTTTGGGTAGTCGGGTGTAGATCGGCTCAGGCAGGTATATGTTCAAGAGAGTCTCCTTGGATGACATTCGTCCCGGGTGGGTCGTCCGAACCAGTTGAAAAGAGCCAGGGCGATGGGACGTACTTATCGAGAGCAAGATGCTCTCTTGTCCATAAGAGGCGAGAAAACGCGGCAAAAGTGTTCATCTCATCCCGCCAAAAGGCGGGTCGGTGGACACAGTCGTCCCGCCCACGGTGGGGTGGCTGGGCACATTTTGGGCGTGGCCGCACGGAGCGGTTCCCAGGGTGCTGGTAAGCTCCGCGGCTCACAAGGAGATTCCCACCGTGGGTCGAGGCAAGGTCGACACATCACCCGCTCGTCTGGCCGGCGAGATTTTCGCCGCCGCGCGCGAGATCCTGCCCTGGTTGGTGGAGATCCGGCGCGATCTGCACCGTCATCCCGAGCTCGGGCTGGAGGAGCACCGAACCGCCGCCCGGGTACAAGCCCTGCTCGACGAGATGGACATCGAGCATCAGGACGGTATCGGCGGCACCGGGGTGGTGGGCTTCCTGCGAGGCCGTGGCGAGGGCGCCGCGGAGCGCGTCGTGGCCCTGCGTGCCGACCTCGATGCGCTGCCGATCCAGGATGCCAAAGACGTACCCTACAAGTCGCAGCAAGCCGGCAAGATGCACGCCTGCGGCCATGACGTCCACACCACCTGTCTGTTGGGCGCTGCGCGCCTGCTCACCGACCTGCGCGAGGACTTGCCGGGGACGGTGCGTCTGTTCTTTCAGCCGGCGGAGGAGACTGTCGGCGGAGCGCAGCTGCTGATCGAGGCCGGAGCGCTCGATGCGCCACCGGTGGCCGGCGTCTTTGGTTTGCACGTGGAGCCCGATGTGCCGGTGGGGCAGATCGAGGTGCGCTACGGCCAGCGCAACGCCTCCTCCGACGCCGTGCGATTAGTGATCCACGGCGTCTCGGGTCATGGCGCCTACCCGGCCGGCACGGTCGACGCCATCGTCGTGGCGGCGCAGGTGATCTCGGCGTTACAAACCGTCGTCAGCCGCAATGTCGATGCGCGCGAGTCCGCCGTCCTGAGCTTCGGCACCATCGAGGGCGGTGCGGTGGCCAATGTGGTGGCCAATCGGGTCGAGCTCACCGGCACCGTGCGCTGCCTCGATCCGACGATTCGCAAGCTCGTCCTGCGGCGCCTGCGCGAAACGGCAGAAGGCGTGGCCAGCGCCCTCGGCGGCCGGGCCGAAGTCGAAATCGAGCCCAGCTACCCGCCATTGGTGAATGACGATGCGATGGTCGAGCTGGTGCAGCGCAACGCCGCCGCCCTGGTCGGCGAAGAGAACGTGATCGTCAAGCCGACCCCCAACATGGGAGTCGAGGACTTCGCCTACTACCTCGAGCGGACTCCCGGCGCCTTCTTCTCGATCGGCGTGCGCAACGAAGCCGCCGGCATCGTCCACTCGGTGCACCACGAGCTGTTCGACGTCGATGAAGACTGCCTGGCCTACGGCGTCGCCATGCAGGTGCTCAACGCACTGAGTATCCTCGACCCCTCATGCTGAACAAGATCTGGGCTGGCTTCTTTTTTGGTGCCTTCTTCGTCGCCCTCGGGCGCTGGCTCCTGCGCGGCGAGCACGCGGTGTGGGGGCAGATGGTTGCGGCGTCGTTCGACATGGCCAAGGTGGGCTTCGAAATCGCTCTCGGCCTGACCGGGGTAATGTGCTTCTGGCTCGGGGTGATGCGCCTGGGCGAGAAGGGCGGCGCGGTGGATCTGTTGGCGCGCGCCTTCGGACCGTTGCTGCGTCGCCTCTTCCCCGGCATCCCGGCGGGGCACCCGGCCACCGGCTCGATCGTCTTGAACATGGCGGCCAACATGCTCAGCCTGGACAACGCCGCGACACCCCTGGGGCTCAAGGCGATGAAGGAGCTGCAGAGCCTCAACCCGGAGCCCGAGACCGCCAGCGACGACCAGATTCTCTTTCTGGTGATCAACACCTCGGCGGTGTCGCTGATCCCGACGACGATCTTTGCCTACCGTCTGCAGATGGGCGCGACGGACCCCACCGATGTCTTCATGCCCATCCTCATCGCCACCTTCTGTTCCACCCTGGTCGGCCTGCTGGCGGTGGCCACGGTGCAACGGTTGAAGCTGTGGGATCCGGTGGTTCTGGCTTACCTCGGTGGGATGGCGGCCGTGGTCGGGGGTCTGGCGCTGCACTTCTCACGCCTCGACCGCGAAGCCATTGCGCTGCAGTCTTCGGTGATGTCGAACTTCGCCATTTTCTTCGTCATCATCGCCTTCCTCGCCATGGCGGCCTACCGTCGGCAACCGGTTTACGAGACCTTTGTCGAAGGCGCCAAAGACGGCTTTCAGGTGGCGGTCGGCATCATCCCCTACCTGGTGGCGATGCTCATTGCCATCGGGGTCTTCCGTGCCTCGGGCGCGCTCGACTTTGTGCTCGAGGGGGTGCGCTGGGGCGTCGAGCGTGCCGGCTTCGACAGCCGCTGGGTCGACGGCCTGCCCACTGCCCTGATGCGACCCCTCTCCGGCAGCGGCGCACGCGGCCTGATGATCGAAACCATGGAGAACCACGGTCCGGACTCCTTCGCCGGCCGCCTGGTCAGCATCATGCAAGGCTCCACCGAGACGACCTTCTATGTCCTTGCTGTCTACTTCGGCTCCGTCGGCATCCGCCGCACCCGCCACGCCGTCCCCTGCGGCCTCGCTGCCGACGTCGCCAGCGTCGTTGCGGCGATCGCGGTGTGTTACCTGTTTTTTGGTTGAGCCGGACCCGAGGCAGGCAACGAGCGATCAATCCCACCAAAACGACCACTGGCGGGACGCAGCCGCCGACAGCGGCCCACGTAAGCCGTCGATATCCGGCGCGAACGAGCGCATCTCGAGCGCCAGCCGGCGGATCTGATCGGCATCGGTCACCGCCTCCGGCAGCCAAAGGTCCATCGTGTCGCGATCGAACGCCATGAGCTCGGCGCCGACGCGCTTGCGCCAGGCCGCCAGGATCGACGCCACCTCGCGCGCGTCGAGGTGGTATTGCTCGAATTGATAGCACAGCACGGCTTTCTCGGGAGCCCCTCCGATAAGAACGAGATGCCGCCGCCCGTCCGGCGGCCTCAGACGGGAAGAGCCTGGCGGAATCGGCGCGCGCTCGAGCCTGCGGCGGGCTACTGCATCCTTGGCAACGAGCTTCAAGAGTTTCTTGTGACCTACAACGGCCCCGGCTCTCTTGAGGGCTCGAGAAAGTTTTCCAACCTCAGGCTCGACGTCGTCGAGGCTCCACCCGCAGAGGACCGGAAAGAGTCCTTGCGGCTCGAGGGCAGTGCGTAGGGCCGGCCAATCCAAGCGAGCCGGATCGATCTCGGAGCTTTCGAAGATTCGAACCGAGCCGAAGGTGGCTTGGTGCCAAACGAGATCCGCTGGCGCTTCGGTCTCTTGCCACAGAGAGCTCAGGAAGGAGTCCTCAGGATCGGCAGAGTGGAGCCGCAAGGTCGCCCGCCCGCAGGCCGTGCGAACCAGCTCGATGACCTCGTCCCAGGGTTGA